>JAJCYJ010001026.1 GCA_029262975.1 Saprospiraceae bacterium | reverse complement strand
ATGCTCCTGATTATGGCCCTATTCCTGTAAATACCGACGATATTATGAGCCTTTTCCCCGGACAAAAGCCGGGTAGTACCAGCCCTCCACCAGGAGTCTATATATGGAATACGCTCGACGAAACAGAAGAAGTCAATGGCGAACAACTGGAGACGCCCAATAAGTTTCCAGGAGGTTTTGTAGTCAATCCAAGAGTATGGAAGGGTCATCCTGCAGATGGAAATCCTGTTCTATATGAAGTCAAAGTCAACTACGATTTTTATAACTATGCCGATACATTCCAATTATTTATACAACAGAATTCGATAGCCAAAGCGGCCAAGAACGAGATACGTCTACCTTACAGAACAAGTGGAAGTGCCCCTGGTCAATCCAATCAAGATAGAGTAACAAACTACTCAGTTGATACGACATTAAAATATATAAAGCTGGCACAAAGTAACAGCGAGGCTATTCCACCAAGAATAGGTGCTGTACACCTAAAAGCGGCATGGATACGATTGTTTGCTGGAGATGACACTAGTAAATATCACACTACAACAGCTGAATACTATGTTGTGGATTCGACCATGAATAAAGCGCAGAAAAGATATGCAACTTTTGGATTGGTAGGCTTGCACATCATTCAGAGAATTCATACTCCAGACGGCAGAGGCGGCACTTTTGTTTTTGCCTCCTGGGAGCATTACGAAGTAGATAGTGGATACACCTATTCTAATTATGTCCAACCAAATCAAGGAAGGCTGAATAACTCTGGGTGGTATCCACATGAGCAGACCGATACGGTAGTCGGACCTGAACACAATGTACTTTATTTAAACCCAGCCGGACTACCAGTAAAACGCGACACAGCCACCAACCGCATATTATCGGGAACCTTGGAGGTCAACAGTGATGTCCATAGCAAAATTAGAAGTATTAATCCCAATTCTGTATGGTTGAACTATCGACTGATAGGCACTCAATTTCAGGCTGTTGAGTCTCTTCCTGATGGATCAACCGCTAAAAATATTGCTGATCCTATGGGTATCGGTCAACCTCAATATATGGCTAATCTTGTGATTGAAACAAGTGCAGGTCTTCAATATTTCCAGGGACAACCTCCTTCAACTTTCCCAAATGCCCATTTTGCGAGTCATGGAATTGATACAGTTTCCAATCCAGTAGGATTTGAAAGAAACAACAAAAACTTACTTTATCAGCGAACAGCTTATAACATGGGCGGATGTATGGGTTGTCACGGCGTAGCACAGTCACAAGGCTACTCTTTCAGTTTTGTATTATTAGCAGGAAATTTAGGTGCCGGCGTAGATGCTCAAGAAAAATTTGACTTTACACCGCCTAATCATTCCAGGCTCACTGCGGCAGCAAAATTTAGCGAACAATTGCAAATGCAAAAAGTCAAGAAATAATTTCAATTTAGTTTGGAGTCAGACCGATGACTCCAAACTTTTTATTTCTAATTCGGATCAATTTTTACATTCATCGCTTACCTGTGAATTTCTAATTTATCATCAACCAGATTTTAGCCACTACGACCTATGCCGTTCTCCAAATTTCTTATAATTTCCATTCTGTTACTTTCCTTCACTTTCCTCAAAAGTCAGGGTCTGACAACTGCATCAATAGAAGGTTTCATTGTAGATGTTAACGAAATGCCCATAACAAATTCTGAACTAGAAGTGACGTTTAAACAGTCTGGTTTTACATACAAAGGTCAGACCAATAATTATGGCAAATTTTATATGACGAATTTACCCATCGGAAACTATAGAATTGAAGTGAAATACCTGGACAAGATTTATGTTTTATTCGATAATTTATTACTCAATCTTGGTCATAATAATTTGGGAACTCAGAATTTGGCGCACCAGGGTGTAACCCTTAGTGAAATCACCATCACTTCCTCAGCATTGGTACCGAGACAAACTTCAGCAGTTAATAAGAACATTTCTCAAAATGAAATTCAATATTTACCCTTTCCGGGAAGAAGTATCCTGGATCTTGCGGGATTACAATCTCTAAGTTATAATTCCGGTTTTGGAGGAAAAAGTTCACGAGATAATTTCATTTCTATTGACGGGTCGCCCTTTAATAATACATATGGCATTGGTGGTCCGTTAGCAACGCTAGCGGGAAATGTCGTAGGAGCTGAACCGATAAGTATGGATGCTATCGAGCAGATCCAGATAAACCTTTCACCTTTCGATGTGCGACAAGGTGGATTTACAGGTTCAGGTATTCACGCTGTAACCAAGAGTGGCAAAAATGACTTCTCGGGTACTGTTTATTCGTACTTTTCAAATAATTCTTTAGTTGGTCGTGATATTGAACAAGAAGAAATTCCGATTTCAAATTTTAATCAAAGAACGATTGGTACCTGGTTTGGAGGAGCATTAAAAAAGGACAAACTATTTTACTCTGTAAGTTTTGAAACGATCAGTAAAGAAAATCCAGCTTCTAATTTTATTGCTTCAAGACCAGGTGCGACATCTTCTAGTACGACAAGAGTTTTAGCGTCCGATCTGGATGATCTCTCTGAATTTTTATTTGAAAATTATAATTACCAGACGGGCCCATATGAAAATTTTGATCTTTCTACCAGGAATGAAAAATTAATGGTCAAACTGGATTGGCATATAAATGCCACAAATCATTTCTTAGTCAGATACAATTTTCTAAATGCTTCCCAACAATTAAGAACAACTAATAGCGCCTTGTTTGGTGCCGGGGCCAGGACAGATAATCCTTTTGCTATGACCTTTCAATCATCCGGTGAAACCCGTAAAGTCCGGGCCCATTCACTTATAGGCGAACTCAAATCCTATATCAATTTAAAATTTTCAAATCGACTTGCTGTTGGATATTCGTTTTATCCCGATAAACGGATTTTCAACGGTGCACTCTTTCCCTCCGTTGATATCCTGCAAAGCGGAAGGACCTATATTTCCTTTGGATCGCATCTTTTTGCTTCCAATAATAGTATTGATCAAAAAATTGCACATGTACAAAATGAACTTAGTTATTACGCTGACAGACATGTCATAACAGTTGGTGCATCTGTTGAACACTTCCAATTTGAATACAAATTCACACCCGCAATTGCAGGTTCTTACATTTTTAACTCGCTTGAGGATTTTTACAATAGCACACCAATAGGCACGACCACACCGATTGGCTTAAGCAATGGAATAGGCCGGCCATCCACATTTGCCATTCAATATTCAACACTTGCAAATAACGAAGATCCTGTCGTTAAACCATCCTTTCTTCAATCAGGTGTTTATCTTCAAGATGTTATTAATCTTGGAAATATAAATTTAACAACCGGAATAAGATTAGATGTAACTTCCTATTTCAATCCGCCTCAAAACAATCCAATTATAGAATCTCTGATATTTGAAAATGCTCACGGTCAATCCGAGATGCTTAATACCGGAATACTCCCTTCGACTAATTTCATAATCTCACCAAGAATGGGATTCCAATGGAATGTAAATGGTAAAAACAAAATATGGATCAGCGGGGGCACTGGTCTATTTAGTGGTCGATCTCCATTTGTGCGTTTAGGAGATCAATACGTAAACAACGGTTTATCTCAAGGATTGATCAGGGCAAGAAATAATATGGCAAACGCATATCCCTTTAATCCGGATCCCCGGGCTTATATACCAGATGAAAAAGGGCCAGCGAACACATATGATATCAATGTAACTTCTGCTGATTTTAAAATGCCTCAAATCTGGAAAAGTAATTTAGATTTTAGTTATAATTTTAATTCGGATTTATCTGCTTCTTTCAATCTTTTATATGGTAATGAAATTAATAGAGATTTTGTAAGAAACGCAAATCTTAGCAAAAGCGATCTCACAGTGGCACGTGATGGACGTTTTGAATTTACAGATTCCAGGTTGAATAATCCACCAGTTATAGGCGCATATGTATTGGATAATACATCATTAGGTTACCAATTGTATACCACATTTTCTGTGCATAAAAACTTTTCAAATAATTGGATGGCATCGCTTGCTTATTCATTTGGGAGATCCAAGGATATCACTTCCTTTTCTGCTAGCAGTGCAAGAGTCGATTTTAGAAGTCTGCCTGTATCTGGAAATTCAAATGTACCAGAATTAGCCTTTTCAGATAATGATCAACCGCATCGACTCGTTGGTTCCGCTGTCTATAAAATAAAAAATTCAAAAATTGGTGCAATGACACTCGGACTTTTTATTGAATGGGTCCAACATGGTCGGTTTTCTTATACTTATTCAGGAAGAGGTGATATTAACAATGACGGCGTACCTGTCAACGATCTTATCTTTATTCCAGGCAATTCTTCTGATATCGACTTGGAAAACTACAATCTCAATGGAGAAATTATCACAGCTGAAGTACAGTGGCAAGCTCTTGATAACTTTATATCCAACTCAACTTACCTCAGTGCTAATCGTGGTAAAATTGCACAGAGAAATGGCGGTCTCCTACCATCCAATTTACAGATTGACCTTAGATTATTGCAGGATATCGGCATGTTCGACCCTGAATCTAAGCACAAATTGCAACTGAGTATTGATTTCATTAATTTGACAAATTTTATAAACAGTTCTTGGGGTATCCGGCAATTTCCGGCTAATACCCGACCTATTGAATTTACACAACAGGAAAAGTATCGTGTCAATCCAAATCTTTTGAATGATGAATTCATAAACGATATAGGATTGAATTCGAGATGGCAAATACAACTTGGCTTACGATTTACTTTTAATTAGTATACCCATCATTTTAGACTCTTATAGCTGAAATATTTGTTTCACTTGGGTTGGTTTTGGTTATACCCAACTGTTTCGATGAATATTGCTTTCATATTGTGGTTTAGGCTGCACTCAACTGCTGTGAATGCTGGAAACGAAGAACGAAGCCGATAGCCTTATATGAAGAGTAAGGCGAATGCCGGTGTTGATGGCTATGTGGGACCCCGAAATGAAATCTTATTTAGACCTAAGACGACCCGAAAACACAGTTTTCTAATCTTTGTAATCGGATGATATGAACTGGAAAAGAGACTTTTCCAGTAGCGGAGAGAATGATGTTAGTCAGTGTTGATTGCTTTTAAAAATGAAGTCTTGCAAAGACTTGTGACGACCCGAAAACACAGTTTTCTAATCTGTGCAATTGGATGATATGAACTGGAAAAGACACTTTTCCAATAGCGGATAAATCCTGAAAATTCTAAAATCCTGAAAATTCCTGCCTGCCTGTCC
>JAJCYJ010001025.1 GCA_029262975.1 Saprospiraceae bacterium | reverse complement strand
GCCAAATTATATAGGCTATCTTTTTGTTTCGATGCTAATTTCCGGGGCTGCAGGATTTCTTTTCCAACAGCAGACAGAAGCAGCATTTCCATACTTGGATTGCTTCCAAATGATGCTGTCAATCTTTGCTACTTTCCTCATTATATACTGCGTCTTATATGCCTGGTCCTACTGGATCATTGTGGATATTATCAGTATAGGTTTATATATTATGACAGGAGCTTATTTACTGGCTATTCTATACCTGGCTTATCTTATCTCCAATGCTTTGAAATGGAGAGAATGGATTTTATTATATAAGGAAGAATAGATTTTTAAGATATACTTCACACATCTTGTTTGCGCAAGTACATCATTGCCGTAATCATATAAAGTCACTATTTTTTATCACACTAACTGCTCATGCGAATTATCGCAATATGGTGGTGACTTGGTTAATTTACAAGTACAAATAGATGCTTTGCGCTCTTTTTTAATTTCGACCAACATAGGCTTGAACTTGGTGCCATGATGTGACCCGTTACACCACGGTTGATTGGCACTATAGCCACATTGGCAATATAAATAAGTGCCAGCTTCCAAAGTCGTCTTTAAAGGTTCTTTACCTGCATTTTTTTGTTTTTTATGACCGGGCCCTATTTCACTTCCCTCTTTTTTTGACTTTACAAATGGATATAATAAATGGGCCGTCCATTTATCTCCCGGATCTGTCTGCAGTCCGTATATACTCGGAAACTTCCTGGTAAATTTAGCCGTTCCAAACATTTGGTCCCACAGTGAAAAAGTATTGCCAAAGTTTGCATTCGGATCACTGATATGGTCTGCCTTACTCATACCATGATGGCCATGATGAAAGGCTGGAGTGATAAAAATGCGTTCTATAATCCACGCGAATGGTCTCAATATCTTGTATCTGTATAATGATTTATCCCAATGCCAGGTACTGTGCGTACTTGTGACAATTATTTGCTTGAAAATTAATCCCATAATCACTGCAGGGGCTAAACCTAAAAAAGTGGCGATGCCTACCCACCATAAATTGGGCATGAGTAAATAATAAACCCATGAATTGCGATATGAAGTAAGAATGCCCATTTCTTTGGCGGCGTGATGGACGCGATGATGCTTCCATAACCAATTGTACTCATGGGCAAAACGGTGATACCAATATTGTGACATATCATCAATAGCGATATAAAAAATAAATGCCGGAATTAAAGGCCATCCTGCCAAGGCTCCTTCAGTACCGCTAAAGAGAAGTTGGCCAGCAAAGAATACAGCGAAAACCAGTATTGATTTGGTAAAGGCTACAACAAAAAATCCTATTGATTCTAATATCCAGTCATCTGACTTTCTATTCGAATTATTATAATGCCCGGCTATTACTTCGATAGCTCCAAACAAAATGAGAACACCGACTACCAAGTATAGATCTATGTTCGGAATACTTAACCATTCAACCATAATTTTCACTTTAAAGAGAGTAAAAATAAAAAATTAGTATGTTTATACTAATATTGAATAATAAATATTTTAATGTCTAAAACTAAAGATCGCATAATGGAAGGCGCTATTGCACTTTTCAATCTATATGGTTTTAGCAATGTCAGTATGCAGCGGATGGCTGATGACCTTGGTCTTAGTCCCGGCAATTTGACCTATCACTTTCCTCGTAAAGAGGATTTGATGCTTTCTATTTATAATTTATTTCAAAAGGAAATCCTCTTTATTATTCCCAACCCTGAAGAAAACAAACCTGATTTGGTCGTCTTTGACAACCAAATCCGTGCTTTTTACAAACTTCAGCAGCGATTCCTTTTTTTCTACCTTGACTTGCTTGAAATTGAACGATCATATGAGGTCATCGCACAAAAACATTATGCGCATATCAACAATCAAATAGATTCTCTTGAAGCCGGATTGAAATATAATCAGGGATTAGGTAATTTAAAGAATAATGACGATATGAAAACGCTACGATTTTTAGCGGAACAATTATGGTTTACTGCCGTCTTTTGGCCCAGGCAGATACGGGTCAGAGGGATAGATGATAATCTTACAAATCTCAGGGAAGCACTTTGGCAACAAATCGGACCTCACCTAACTTCTAAAGGCAAGAATAAAGTGAAATTATTGCTAAAAATGGAACAACTTGACTTACAAAAATTAGATCACAAGTAATAAAATAAAATGAATCCGACGACTCATCCTACACAGCAATTGTCTTCTATCAAGTCCATATTTGACACCCAACTAAAACATCACCAGGAAGTAGCAAATTCTTCCGCGATGGAGCGAATTCAAAAACTCAAAAAATTCAAAAAAGCATTGCTCAGTCATAAACAGAATTTGCGGGATGCTTTATATAAAGATTTCAGAAAACACCCCAGCGAGGTAGATCTGACAGAAATATACCCGGTGACAGGGGAAATAAAGCATGCTATATCACATCTTCGAAAATGGATGAGTCCTAATCGAGTCGCTACACCTATGGCATTGCTAGGATCAAGTTCTTATGTGCATTATGAGCCAAAAGGGGTATGTCTTATTATTTCCCCCTGGAATTTTCCTGTTAATCTAACATTGGGTCCTCTTGTGTCAGCGATAGCAGCTGGAAACTGTGTTATGATAAAGCCTTCAGAGCATACACCACATTCTTCGAAAGCAATGGCACAGATTATATCAGAGGTCTTCGAACCCAATGAGATTGCCTTATGCCAGGGTGGTATAGAAGCGTCTAAAGAATTACTGGAACTTCCTTTTCACCATATTTTCTTTACCGGCGCTCCAGCTATTGGAAAGATCGTCATGTCCGCTGCTGCTAAAAATCTGACATCAGTAACACTTGAGTTAGGCGGCAAATCTCCTACTATAGTAGATGAAACGGCAGACATAGCAAAAGCCGGAAAAAGAATAGCATGGGCCAAATACCTGAACAATGGTCAGATATGTATCGCTCCGGATTATATATATGTACACGAAAGCAAAAAAGAGGCTCTTATCAAAAGCCTCAATAAAAACATTAAAGCAATGTATGGAGAGGATGTTGTGACAAGCGATTCATACTGCAGGATCGTAAATGAGCGACACTTTGATCGACTTAAAAGTTATATGGACGATGCCATAGCCAGAGATATACAAATTCTAAGTGGGGGTCAATTAGATGCTAAAGACGATTTTATAGCGCCCACGTTGGTTGAAAATGCCGGCGACAAATCAGATTTAATGTCGGAAGAGATCTTCGGACCCATTCTGCCTATACGCGTGTATCAAGAACTCGAAGAAGTCGTAACTGCAATTAACAAAAGAGAACGACCTCTTGCGATGTATATCTATAGTCGGAAGCAAAAAAACATAAACTTCCTGATCAATAATACAAGGGCTGGTGGGACCTGCATTAATCACAGTGCCATTCACTTTTTTAACAATAATCTGCCTTTTGGCGGGGTCAATAATAGTGGCATCGGAAAATCTCATGGTGAATGGGGATTTATCGCCTTTTCTAATGAGCGATCTGTTTTGAAACAATGGAGTCCGATTAGTGCTATTGAAATGATGATGCCTCCTTACAATGACCTAAAGCAAAAAATGATCGACCTCAGTATAAAGTGGTTTTAATAATTTCGAGAAGTAAATTCCATTAAGTTTTTGGCCATGGCTTTGGCGTGATATAAAAGACAATAAAGACGTGCCATCTGGATATTTGTAATTATGCTCATTACAACTCATTTCTAAAAAACAGAGTAGCTCAATATCCACGGAGCAAGAGGACCAAATAATCTTTATGCTGCCGTACTAATTGTCTGATGGCATCTATACGACTATTAACATCATTATTACTATTTTACATGCAGAGAACTAAATTATGAAATACACTTTTTATCTTATTATCAGTCTACTATGTGGAACCTGGATATCAGGCCTGACACAACAATCTCAATCTGAGATAAAAGCTGAACTACTTAAAGCATTGATCATCGATGGGGAAAATAATCATGGTGTCTGGCCGATGACTACGATGATGATAAAAGATTATCTCGAAGAAACAGGTCTATTTAATGTTGAGATCCAACGCACTTCATATACCTGGCAGGGACCTCATTATGATCAAAGTATAGGATTGGATGATATCACTGCTTTACTTAAGATGTATCCATTAAAAGGAAAAAAGACAGAAGCCGTTACAGAACCCGTACCCGATCCGGATTTTTCACCTGACTTTAAAGATTATGATTTGGTAATAACAAATATGGGATGGAAAGCTTCCACATGGTCAGATCAAACAATTAAGAATTTTGAAGCATTCATGAAAAATGGCGGCGGACTTGTGGTGGTACATGCAGCTAATAATTCATGGGGAGACTGGGACGAATACAACCAAATGATTGGACTTGGAGGCTGGGGAGGCAGAAATACTGCGACCGGACCTTATGTATATTATGATAATAACGGAACACTTGTACGCGACCCCTCAGAGGGCGATTGTGGTTCTCATGGCCCGCAACAAGAGTATGTTGTCACTACACGTGCTGCTGATCATCCAATTATGAAAGGGATCCCAGATAAATGGCTCCACACTAAAGATGAACTTTACGACCGTCTCAGGGGGCCTGCAAAAAACATGACAGTTCTTGCTACTGCTTATTCAGATATAGAAAAGAATGGACCGCCGTGGAATAAAAAAGTACAAGGCACCGGGAGACACGAACCCATGCTTATGGCTATAGACTATGAAAAAGGCAGAGTATTTCACACAGCAATGGGACATATGGATTATTCAATGGAATGCGTAGGTTTCATTACTACTTTACAAAGAGGTGCCGAATGGGCTGCAACAGGACAGGTAACACAGAAAGTGCCAAAAGACTTTCCAAAAGCTGATCATATAAGTGCTCGTAAATGGCAGAAGAAATAACTCGAAATCCTACATATTTTCATCGATAAGATTTTCTAATTAAACAGAATTACAATTTCGCGTTGTTTGCATGCAATACCCGGATTAATCTGTGTTTGGCAATAGTCTCATTGCTATTGATAACCTTCTCTCTGGCTTGTACCCAACCGAAAAACACATCTCCTAATATCATCCTTTTCTATGCAGATGATTTAGGGTGGACAGATCTTGGGATTCAAGGTTCGGATTTTTATCAAACTTCTAACATTGACCAACTGGCTAGGTCAGGAATGAGATTTACTAATGCTTATGCTAACGGGGCTAATTGTGCACCGTCGAGAGCATGTCTAATGACAGGGCTTTATACCACACGACATGGTATTTATACAGTTGGAAATTCAGACAGGGGCGAATCCAAACATCGAAAACTAATTCCAATTACAAATAATATTGTGTTGGCTGATTCTTTTCAAACGATTCCAAATAGCTTACAGGCACGCGGTTATCGCACATGCATCGCAGGAAAATGGCATCTTTCCGACGATCCGAACACTTATGGATTTGATCAAAATTTTGGTGGGTATTCTGCCGGTCATCCAAAGTCTTACTTTTCTCCTTACTCCAATCCTTTTTTAGAAGATGGTCCTAAAGGAGAATACCTTCCTGAAAGACTGACAGAAGAGGTGCTCAATTGGATTGAATTAAAAAAAGGAAAACCATTCTTTCTTTATTTTCCATTTTATCTGGTGCACACACCGATACAACCCAAAAGAGAATTAGAAATTAAATATAAAAATAAAAAACCTGGCAGGCATCACGATAAGCCAGCTTATGCCGCGATGATAGAAGCCATGGACGAGGCAGTAGGAAGTGTCTTAAAAAAGCTCAAAGAATTAAATTTAGAACAAGAGACCATTGTCATCTTTACTTCGGATAATGGACCTATGGGAGGCCAGTCTATAGCAAGACCATTAAGAGGCACAAAGGGGATGATGTATGAAGGAGGTATTCGCGTTCCTTTTTTTATAAAATGGCCCGGGGTCACGAAGCCTGGTTCTATATGTGACACGCCAATCAGTGGAATCGACATATATCCTACTATATTGAACATAATTAAGCAAAAGAATCCGGTTAAAACTCTTGATGGTCAGAATATCAAGACTCTCTTATTAGGTGAACAGATAGAAGAAAGACCTTTGTTTTGGCATTTCCCAGCCTACCTCCAATCCTATACCGGAGACAGGGGTGCTGAAGATGCACACGACAAACCTCATTTTAGATCAGCTCCCTGCAGCGCAATTCGTTTAGGTGACTGGAAATTATTGAAGTATTATGAAAACAACGATATTGAATTATATAATTTGAAAACTGATATTTCAGAATCCAAAGATCTGTCCGATGTCAATGTTGAAAAAAGAGATGAATTAATGATAATTTTACAAGATTGGTTACATCAGACCAATGCACCAATTCCGACTGAATTAAATCCTCATTACATTGGAAGGAAATTATAAACTATAATTTTGAAAAATAATATAGGTACAGTAACCTTACCATACATTTTCATAACAATAGTTATTTGCTTTCACAACGGATGCAATACTTCTTCTGTTACTACTTCCAAATCTACTGATAGACCTAATATTCTTTTTATAATTTCAGATGATCTGTCCGCAGAAGTATTAGGAGCATATGGAAGTGATCAATGTAAAACACCAAATATTGATCAATTGGCGCAGCAAGGTGCGATGTTCACAAGAGTCTATAGTCAATTTCCGGTTTGTGGCCCGTCACGAGCTGCACTGCTGGCAGGGTTGTATCCCGAGAAGTTAGGCATAATGAGTAATGGGCACAGCAGTAAATTTGAAATGTCCATGGGAAGAAATCATTCTATGCCAGAACATTTTAGGAAAAACGGATATATCACCTATCGATTAGGAAAAATATTCCATATGAGAGTTCCCGGTGATATCACGGCTGG
>JAJCYJ010001024.1 GCA_029262975.1 Saprospiraceae bacterium | reverse complement strand
TACCAGTCTAAAAAAGGTAAAAACACATATTTGGAAAAGTTATATAAGTTAAACTAAGGTTGATGCCAATGCGCGCCTTTGGCGGGAAGGAGTCCGAAGGGGCGGAGGATTATTGCATAGGTTTTACGGAATTATATAAATTAAACCCTTGCACGAATATTTACAATAGCCACAAGGACAGGGGTTCATTGAAGCGACCAGCATAAAAGAAGCCGGGTAATCAACTACTATTTATGCCCCCGAATTCGTCAAAAAATTGATTATTCAAGTTTGATTTTGCAGACTTAGAACGGCGTAATGTAACACCTTGTGACCCTTGTTAAAATATATCCGGTCGTTCTTTTTCAACTGCGTTTCATTAGCTACGCCTTTCACAAATTAGACGAACAAATCTATCACACCATACGACTTGGCAACTAGGCATTATTATAAATCTCAGGATATACTTCAAATCTTTAGTCCTGGATTCTTCGGGCGTTATTGATTTCGCTTTGTCAACTTTATGAAATCAACATTTTTGATACCCTGGCACCCTGTATGGCCACAATCAACATCGTTAATGCTAAAACAAATACACTCCATTGACCAAGGGTTGGAATTGTTTCTAATTCTTCATGTAAGCAATCGCCTATCCCAGCCCACCTCTAGTCGCAATATAGATATTGTTTCCAGATCCTAATACTGCATGAACCTCATTGTCAGAGGGGAATCCTGATATGCTGGATTCATACGTTCTCCAGGAATCTCCATCGTCACGACTTACTCCGAGTCCACCACCATTAGAGGCTACGTAGATATTGTTTCCTGATACAAATAGATCAAATAACAAATTGTCATCTGGAAATCCAGGGGTTCCGGCCTTATAGGTTATCCAGCTAGTTCCGTTATCGCGGCTTACTCCAAGTCCATCACCATTTGTAGCGACGTAAATGCTACTTCCTTTTGCAAATACAACTCTGATGGCATCCTCATCAGGAAAACCCGGCGTACCAGATTTGTATGTCGTCCAGGTCATACCTTTATCAAAACTCACGATCAGGCCCGCACTAAATGTTGTCGCATAGATATTATCGCCTATTGCGAAAACATCAAAAAAGAAATTATCTGTTGGGAAACCTGATATGTTTGAAGTATAGGTGCTCCAAGAAGCTCCGTTATCAGGGCTCACCCCAAGACCAGCACCTTCAGTGGCCGCATAAATATTGCTTCCTAATGCATATACACCCAACACGGGAGCATACTTATTTGAGTATCCAGGAATTTCAAATCTATAAGTATTCCAAGAAGTGCCGTTATCGAGGCTTACTCCAAGTCCAACATTCGTGGCTGCGTAAATGTTATTTCCTGATGCATAGACATCTATAACAGTATTACTAATGGGAAACCCTGGTGTGCCTGACTTATAAGTTGTCCATGTCGTCCCATTATCAAAACTTACCCCAAGACCACCATTCCAAGTAGCTGTGTAAACTTTGTTTTCTGAAGCGAAGACTACTCTGACCGAGTTATCAGCTGGGAATCCTGGAAATCCCGATTTAAGGGTAGCCCAGGATGCTCCATTGTCATGGCTGATACCTAACCCACCACCAAATGTGGCTGCGTAGATGTTATTTCCAGATGCATAAACATCTAGGATGAAATTACTTTCTGGGAATCCCGATGTACCAGACTTATAGGTTGTCCAGTTGCAGATATCCTGTCCAATTGAATTTTCTATGAACCCCAAAATTTGAACGACGAGAAGGAAAAATATCATTGTTTTCTTCATAAACTATTAATATTTGAGCACTGACATTATTGAGACATTTCTATGTCTCTTTCCACTCCTTCAACCACTCCAACCTTCTCTGTCAAGTGACCTATACTGTATCGCTTCTGCAAGGAATTCAATCTTAATCCCTTCACTTCCACCTAGATCCGCACATGTTCGCGCCACCTTCAAGATCCTGTCAAATGCCCGCGCTGATAATTGTAATTTCTTCATAGCGGTTTTTAACAACAGTTGCCCGGCTGTATCCAGTTCACAAATCTCACGTACCATCCGACTTGGCATCTGAGCATTGTTATAAATCTCGGGATAGTCTTTAAATCTTTCATCCTGGATCTTGCGGGCCTTATTGACCCTCAATCTGATGTCCGAGCTTTTTTCACTTTTATATTCATTGGTGCTGAGCTCGTCATAGGAGACAGGAGTCACTTCTACATGTAAGTCGATGCGATCGAGTAGGGGACCGGAGATTTTGTTGAGATATTTTTTTACGATACCTGGACCGCAGACACAGTCTTTGTCGGGATGATTATAGTATCCGCAAGGACAGGGATTCATAGATGCTATTAGCATAAAAGAAGCCGGGTAATCAACAGAGATTTTGGCCCTTGAAATAGTCACTTTTCTTTCTTCCATGGGTTGACGCATGACCTCCAATACCGATCGCTTGAATTCTGGCAACTCGTCGAGAAAAAGAACACCATTGTGCGCAAGCGATATTTCGCCCGGGTTGGGGTTGGATCCACCACCGACAAGTGCGACATCGCTGATTGTATGATGTGGTGATCGAAAAGGACGGGTAGCTACGAGAGAAGAATTTGCTCCTAACAGACCGCAGACAGAATGTATTTTGGTTACATCCAATGCTTCATGTAATGAAAGCGGAGGAAGGATACCGGGCAGGCGTTTGGCCAACATGGTCTTCCCGGCGCCCGGGGGACCAATTAAGATGACATTGTGTCCTCCCGCTGCAGATATTTCTAATGCGCGTTTAATATTTTCCTGTCCCTTTACGTCCGAAAAATCTACGGCAAAATGATGTTGCTCTTCCTGGAAGATTTCCCTTGTATCCAGTTTCACTGGTTTATGGTCACCTTTTCCTGATAATAAGTCGACTGCATCTATAAGGTTATCTATACCATATACATCAAGATCATTGACGATAGCCGCTTCCCGTGCATTCTGTTTGGGCAAAATAAATCCTTTGCATCCCTGTTTGCGGGCTTCAATGGCTATAGGCAGTGCTCCCTTAATCGGTCTGAGTCCGCCGTCAAGCGCTAACTCACCCATGATCACATAATCGCTGAGATTATCTACCTTTATTTGTTTAGTGGCACCGAGAATACCCAGGGCAATCGGCAGATCATAGGAAGAACCCTCCTTGCGTATATCTGCAGGGGCAAGATTTACGACCAGCTTTAGCCGGAACATCTTGTACCCTATATTTTTTATGGCCGCCTCTATCCGCTGAAATCCTTCCTTTACAGCACTATCAGGAAGCCCAACAAGGTGGTAAAAGTTGTTTCCAACTGTGACATTTCCTCCGGCATTTACCTCTACAGTTATTAAACGGGCTTCAACACCCTGGACAGCACTGGCTTTAGTCTTAACAAGCATATGCGAATATATTTAATTTCTTTTGCGAGAAAGATTACTGTTTAAATTGTATCCAATAAAATCGTTATTTCTATAGAGAATGATTTATAATAAACACGAATGCATCTTAATGGGTAAAAATGAATAAAGAAAATCAAATAATATTCCTTTTTAAAGATTCATAGAGCTGCTTACCTTACCACCCGTGACAAAAGAAGAAGCACTCAATAAATTGCAACGATATTGTTCCTACCAGGACCGATGTCATCAGGAAGTAAGAACAAAACTTCTGTCACTAAAGATTTTTGGTGATTGGTTAGAGGAGATTATGTGTGAATTGATCAGTGATGGATATCTGAATGAAGAACGATTTGCCAAGAATTATGCCAGGGGAAAATTCAGGATCAAAGGTTGGGGAAAGTATAGGATAGGACAAGAACTAAAAGCACGGCACATCAGTGAATATTTAATCAAGAAGGCCATGCAGGAGGTTGATGAAGAGGGAGGTTATGAAGATACACTCAGGAGTCACCTTGAGAAGTACATGAATCAGCGCAAACATAAAGTAGAACATCAGGTACTTAGAAGAAAGACATATGCGCACGGGATAAGCAAAGGTTTTGAGGCTTCTTTAGTCAGCACTGTAATTACTGATCTATTTAAACCGACAGGTCAATAGATGAAAAGTACAGGCAACATACGCTGATTCTTACTTCGACTTAATAACCCGAAGTATTAATCAAACCCCAGAAAAAGTTATATTTTTTCTCCTCTAATCGTCAGCGTACAAGAATCATCACTATCTGTAAATTTAAGTGTGATCACACCACTACCCAGGGTAAAAGTCGTAGTCTCACATTCGCTGCCATCACATATCGTAATAGTGTTGCCATCAATCGTATAGCTACCATTTCCGCTTTGAGTAAAAGATTGCCCTATAACGGTTACAGTAATTTCAAAGACAAAAGTGCCACTGGCACTTAATGTCATCGTCCCATCTCCACAGACTTCTTGACCCAAAACAGTTGAACATCCATCATTGGCAGAAAAATCGAAATTAAAATTTTCCTCAGGATCATCACATCCGGCAGTCATAAATGAAATAATCTTGTAGGTACCCTCAATGCTGTCATCATCACTTCCACAAGAGAAAACCAGTGATAGAGAAAACAAAAAGAGAAGATAGAAAAGTTTTGATTGAAGCATGATAAATTCAATTTGTTGTAGTAGATAACTGAATATGACCGCGGGATTGTATTTTGCCACCGATTTAAATCTCAGAATAATGAAGTATGTAATTATTTTCTTCCTGACGGCCATATCGTCGATTTCTGCCCAGGAGATTTTGCCCGGTATTATGAGTGTGGAAGATCAATCCAATGTCATTGACGGTATCCTGGAAGACAGGTTGGACAACCTCTTGCCCCAATTAATGAAACGTGAAGGCATAGATATGTGGATCCTTATCTCTCGCGAGTATAATGAGGACCCGGTCATGAAGACGATATTACCCAGTACCTGGTTAGCAGCAAGAAGAAGAACAATTATGGTTTTTTATGATGATGGCAAGTCATTAGAAAAAATAGCCATCGCCCGATATAGCGTGGGCAGGTTGCTTCAGGGTGCATGGAATGTAGATGTCTACCCGGACCAATGGGAAGCACTCATGACTATTATCAAAGACAGGAACCCGGAAAAAATAGGGCTGAATTATTCTGCAAACTATGGCTTGGCAGATGGCCTGGTCAAATCAGAATATGAATCATTTATGTCTTATTTGCCAAGGGAAATGCATCCCAAAGTGACCTCTGCAGAAAGACTAGCGGTTGCCTGGTTAGAAACGAGAAGTGAAAAAGAATTAGAAATATATCCAATGATATGCAGATTGGGTCACTTGATACTTCGAGAGGGCTTATCTGAACGCGTCATTCATCCGGGCATCACAACAACTGATGATGTCGTGTGGTGGTTGAGACAAAGAGTAGCTGACCTGGGCCTGAATACCTGGTTTCACCCATCGGTATCTGTACAAAGAGCGGACATGGGTAACAATGAGTTTTTAAGATCTTTCAGCAAGCGTCCGGACCAGGATGTAATCCAACATGGCGACCTTGTACACGTAGACTTTGGTATTACATATTTAAGGTTAAATACGGACCAACAGCAACATTTCTATATACTTAGACCTGATGAATCTGAAGCTCCTGAAGGCTTGAGAAAAGCTTTCGCAAATGGAAATCGACTACAGGACATCTTAACTTCAAATTTTAAAAAGGGATTAAGTGGAAACGAGATTTTAAAAAATTCCCTGGACCAGGCGAAGAAAGAAGGATTAAATGCTTCGATTTACACCCATCCTATTGGTTTTCATGGACATGCTGCAGGTCCGACGATAGGTATGTGGGATAAGCAAGGCGGAGTCAAAGGCCCAGGAGACTATCCCTTATTTGATAATACGGCGTATTCCATCGAATTATTTGCAGCGACACCAGTATCAGAATGGGGCGACAAACCTGTCCGTATTATGTTAGAAGAGGATGGTGTGTATAAAGATGGATCTTTCTATTTTCTGGATGGCCGGCAAAAAGAACTTTTTATAATTCCGAGAAACCGAACCCAGATGGGCAAGTAAAAATTTAGAAAAATTTAGGCAAGGTATAAGACTACCAGACTTTTTCAATTCTGGAATTATCCACCCACTTACTCCACTTCTTATTATATGTATGTAATTTGAATGTGGGCTGACCCCCTATGTCAACAAGCCGATGTCCCTGGTTCGCCCATTCAAAAATGCTTCCATAAAGATTGTACACATTTGAAAAACCGGCTTTTTTTAATTTGCCACCTATCTTATCGCTGCGATAACCTATCGAACAATACACTAGAATAGGTGTATTCCTGGATACCCCGTTTATAATATCGATGTCAAAATTATCATAACCGATATGTCGCGCACCCGGAATATGGCTTACATCAAATTCATCTTTTTCACGGGCATCTAAGAATAGAAATCCTCTTGTAGAGTCTTTAATTACTTGTTCAACCGACAAGACAGGGACTCGATAACTGATAAGATTATCAATCTTTTTATCAAACTCAGGATTAAGAACACGCTGTGCCATGCCAGGAACAGCAAATGGCATACTCGTAATAAAAAAAACTATAATTGAAAAAACGAATTGAGATTTAAATGAATTTGATCGGACCATCACCTACTATATCTTTTATAATACGATTATTAAAAGCCAGGGGTCTAAGA
>JAJCYJ010001023.1 GCA_029262975.1 Saprospiraceae bacterium | reverse complement strand
ACAGGCAGCGATAAATTATTTGAAGGAGTAAATCAAGAATTTCCGGGTGGGAGGTATCACTCCTGGGTAATTAAAAAAGGAACATTAAGCGATGACTTCAAAGTGACTTCTATCGACGGAAATGGAGAGATTATGAGTATGAAGCATAAGGAGTTAGACTTATATGGTGTTCAATTTCACCCTGAATCTATCCTCACACCAGATGGCCATAAGATTCTTAGTAACTTTTTACAAATCTGATATGAAAAAGATATTGACTCATCTTACCAATCATGGTGCGCTCACCAGCGCTCAAGCCCATGATATTTTGACTAAAATCACCAAAGAGGAATACAATCCTAGCCAAATAGCGGCATTTATAACAGTCTTTCTGATGAGAGGTGTAAGTGTAGAAGAATTGAGTGGCTTCAGATCAGCATTAATGGATCTATGTATCAAAGTAGATACCGGAAATATGCAGACAATTGATGTTTGCGGAACAGGAGGAGATGGCAAGAATACATTTAATATATCTACCCTATCCGCATTTGTAGTTGCGGGAGCCGGTTATAAGGTGACCAAACATGGCAATAAAAGTGTATCTTCTCAATGTGGATCTTCAGACGTTTTACTCAGCCTGGGAATTAAATTTTCAAATAATACACAGCAACTACTTAATCAGTTAGAGACAAATAATTTTTGTTATTTGCATGCACCCCTATTTCATCCCGCACTAAAGTCTGTTGGACCAATTAGAAGAGATTTAGGTATAAAGACGTTCTTCAATATGTTAGGTCCACTTGTCAATCCTGCTGAGCCGAGTCACCAACTTGTGGGTGTCTTTAGCCTCAATTTAATGAGATTGTATAGTTTTATCTTTGATCAATTGGGTCATAAATATGCGATCATCCATGGTCTTGACGGATATGACGAGATATCGTTAACTGATGAGACAAAAGTAATCTCATCGAACAAAGGAACACACCTGCTTAATGCGGACGACTTTGGTCTTCCAGGATATAGACAGCAAGATATTTTCGGTGGAACATCCATCCATGAAGCCAAAGAGATATTGTTAAATGTTCTTAAAAATGAAGCGACCCAGGCTCAAAGAGATGTCGTTCTCGCTAATAGTGCCCTCGCTATCGACTGTTTTAAAGAAGATTCCAATTTGGAAGAAAGTCTGTTCGAAGCAAGAGAAAGCTTGGACAGCGGAAGAGCTATGAATGTTTTGACAAATGCAATTGCTTAAAACAAATTAATCAACATGCATATTTTAGACAAAATAGTTGCATATAAACAAACAGAGGTTCTACAATCGAAAGATCTCAGGCCGATTGGACTTTTAGAAAAATCAGCATTCTTCAACCGAAGTTGTAACTCCTATGTTGATGTGCTAAAGAACAAATCAGCATCAGGAATAATAGCAGAATTTAAAAGAAAAAGTCCTTCTCGATCAGATATAAATTTGGATGCAGATTTTAAAATAGTGACCGGTGGATATGTCAATGCAGGAGCCAGTGCCATCTCTATTCTTACAGATGAGCATTTTTTTGGAGGAAATAACACTATTCTCGCCAATGTCCGTCAGGACCATATTCACATACCCATTCTTCGAAAGGACTTTATTATAGACGAATACCAGATAATCGAAGCCAAATCTATTGGGGCGGATATAATTTTACTTATTTGCGAAATTCTATCCAAAGATAAAATCCGTAATTTCGCTCGTCTTGCCAATTCTTTGGGTATGGAAGTATTACTTGAAATGCACACAGAAGATCAAATAGAAAAAATCAATAAATACGTTTCTTTTGTAGGAGTAAATAATAGAGATTTAAAAACATTCAAAGTGGATTATGAACGATCAAAAGATCTGTTTGATCAACTTCCTGCAGAAGTACCTAAAATAGCTGAAAGTGGTCTAAGTGAAGTAGATACTTGTGTTATGCTTTATACACATGGTTTTAGAGGTTTCCTAATTGGAGAACAATTTATGAAGCAAGAGGATCCGGGATTAGCAGCCCAGTCATTTATAGCAGATTTCTTGTCAAAGAGAACCCGTAATGATCATTAAAGTCTGTGGCATAAAAGAGGTTACAAATTATCAACTATTGAGTGAGCTTGATATTGATATGATAGGCATTAATTTCTATAAACCCTCGACAAGGTATATAGAAAAAACTATTTTTAGTAGAGAAAAAAAGCAAATGCGTGCAGGTGTATTTGTCAATGCTACAATTGAAGAAATAAAATCTGCAACAAAAACTCATGCATTGGATTTTGCACAATTACATGGAGACGAGGATGTTGAATTTTGCAAAGTAGTTCATTCATTTATTCCAGTCATAAAAGTTTTTAGAATTACAGAAGATTTCCGTTGGTCTTCCATTACACAATTTCAATTTGTGAAATACTATCTCTTTGACACGATGACAAAAAATTATGGTGGATCAGGATTAAAATTTAACTGGGATCATTTGCAGGGATACAAGCAACAAATTCCATTTATTCTTAGCGGCGGTATATCATCGGAAGATGCTATTACTATCAAATCCATTAAACATAGCATGTTAGCAGGAGTTGATATAAACAGTAGATTTGAAATATCTCCAGGCATAAAAGACATTAACCTGGTAAAAAACTTTATAAAAGAATTTAGAAATTAGAATATGTCATACCAAGTAGATAATCAGGGTTATTATGGCGAATTTGGCGGTGCATTTATACCTGAGATGCTGCATGCTAATATTGACCAATTAGCCAAACAATATAAGATATTAATTAATGACGATGGATTTCAAAAAGAGTTCAAATCGTTGCTTAAAGATTACGTAGGACGCCCGACTCCATTGTATCTTGCTAAAAGACTATCAACTAAAATTGGCGCAAGGGTTTACTTAAAAAGAGAAGATTTAAACCATACCGGAGCACACAAAATCAATAATACTATCGGTCAAATTCTGCTGGCGCAAAGATTAGGTAAAAAACGGATTATAGCTGAGACCGGGGCAGGCCAACACGGGGTAGCGACAGCAACAGTCTGTGCATTGATGGGGGTAGAATGCATTGTATATATGGGTAAAGTAGATATTGCGAGACAGGCACCAAATGTAGCAAGGATGCGCATGTTAGGCGCTGAAGTCAGGCCAGCACTAAGTGGTAGTCAGACTTTAAAAGATGCTACCAATGAAGCTATCAGAGATTGGATTAACAATCCTGCAAAAACTCATTATATCATTGGTTCAGTAGTGGGTCCTCACCCCTATCCTGATATGGTAGCCAGATTCCAATCTGTAATCAGTGAAGAAATACAATGGCAATTAAAGGAACATGTAGGACGGAGTCATCCCGACTACGTAGTAGCTTGTGTTGGCGGTGGCAGCAATGCAGCGGGAGCATTTTATCACTACCTGGATAATGAAGATGTACAGCTTGTGGCAGTTGAAGCAGCTGGAAAGGGTATTGATTCAGGAGCATCAGCTGCGACTTCTGTGTTGGGTAGTAAGGGAATTATACATGGGAGCAGGACACTTTTAATGCAGACGAAAGACGGGCAAATCATAGAACCATATTCTATAAGTGCAGGTTTGGATTATCCGGGCATAGGGCCACAGCATGCACATCTTATAGCTACTGGTAGAGCACAGGTATTTAGTGCTACAGATGAAGAAGCTTTGGAAGCCGCGATGGAATTATCGCGTATCGAAGGAATAATCCCCGCCTTAGAGACTGCACATGCGTTGGCTATCCTGGACAGGATCAAGGTAAAGGAAGATGACGTAATAGTAGTAAATCTCAGTGGCAGAGGAGATAAAGATCTTGCCACTTATATTGACTATCTCGATAATAATCAAGGAGAACATATATCAGATGAATAGAATTATAGACTTGTTTTACAAAAAGAAGAAAAACATTCTGAATGTCTATTTTACGGCAGGTCATCCCAAATTGCACGATACCGCAGAGATTATTTCTTCTTTGGAACAATCCGGAGTTGATTTGGTCGAAATAGGTATGCCCTATTCTGATCCATTGGCAGATGGTACAACGATTCAAAATAGCAGCCAGATCGCACTAAAAAATGGCATGAATCTGTTACTCCTGATGGATCAAATTACGAGTGCTAGGAAGGTAACTCAACTTCCAATAATCCTAATGGGATATTATAACCAAGTCATGCAATTTGGTGAGGAGCGATTTCTGAATACGGCCAAAGATGCAGGTGTAGACGGAATGATCATTCCAGATTTACCTATGGATGTCTATGAAGAACAATTTCAAAGTTTATTTAACAAATATGGCCTTACAATTAGTTTCTTAGTTACACCAGAGACTTCAGATGCACGCATCCGACAGGCAGATAAACTAAGTACAGCATTCTTATATGTCGTCTCCAAATCGAGTATAACAGGATCTTCAGGTGACATCTCTGATAAACAAAAAGCCTATTTTAATCATCTAAACACTTTAGATCTACATACACCCCGGCTAATAGGTTTTGGTATTCATGATAAACATACTTTTGAGACGGCATGCCAATACGCCCATGGAGCTATTATAGGAAGTGCTTTTATTCGAGCACTGGAAGGAGAGGGAACATTGGAAGACAAGACTGTTGGCTTTATCAGCAAGATCCGATAATCTTTATTTTAGAAATAAATAAATACATAAAGTTGTCAGGACGTAATAGTGTTGAATATTTGACATTAATAACTATTTTCACATCTACTCCTTCTCATTCAATTACACGATAAATATTTGCTTTGAAAATAGATATAAAAGGCCGGCGACAATTTGACTATTCTGCTGAAAAAATCTATGATTTAATACTTGATCTCCCCTCCATCGTTATGGAATT
>JAJCYJ010001022.1 GCA_029262975.1 Saprospiraceae bacterium | reverse complement strand
TTGTTCTTCAAGGGATATTATTACTTTATACCCTGAACTGCTATAGTCAATGGACTCAAAATCCCATAATTGAGTATAACAATGTCCAATACAGATTATACGAAGATCAGGATACTAGTTATGAGAATACTCCTTTAAAGTTTTATTATAAGTACGACTCCTTAGGAACTTACCTTGGAAACAGCCAAATCTTTCCACATGATGGCAAATGGATTAGCTTTTTTTCCCACGACAAGAATGCTGTTGCAAGTATATTCCATGTGAAAGAGAGCAAGTTAGAAGGTCCTTCAATTAACTTTAGAATAGATGGCACAAAAATCTGTGAGGTCGAATTAAGTAAAAATGAATTAAACGGATTTTGGAAATCCTGGTATAATAATGGTCAGATGTCTTCTTCTTCCCAATATAGAATAATTGATTATGGAAGTCATTTTGGTTCCATAAGAATAGGTCTTTGGGAAAGCTGGCATGAAAACGGACAACTAAAAAGGAGTGAGAAATATCAAAACAATTCTAAAGTTGGAGAATCTGTAGAATACTATACAAATGGACAATTAAAGAATATCGGGAATTATACTGATGGATATTTGGATGGAAAACTCATAGAATACCACTCAAATGGTGAGCTTTTCAAAAAAAGATTGTATAGCAATGGAGTAATAATAGATAAGAATCCAGTGAAGTCTTTTCACCCAAATGGTAACACGGCAGAAAATGGAAATCTCAATAATGGCATGAAAAAAGGACATTGGGTATTCTTTGATACTTATGGAAATAAAATATCAGAAGGTGAATTTGCAATAGTTACGAGAGATCATGAACACGGCGATTTCAATATCTCTGTCAAGTCAAACATTTGGAAGTATTATTATCCAAATCAGACTCTAAAGGCGAGGGGGTCATTTGATATTAATAAGGAATCAAATCACTATTTTGTCGATTCATACATGTCATATAGAGATGAAAACTGGGAGTACTATAGTGAAAGTGGAAAAATAATATCCAGAGAAGATTTTGAAAATGTTATTGAATCATTACAGTTGAAAATCGAATACGATGACTAACACCGGGTGATGATGTCATCCTTTCCTTTCGTCAGGACGCCACATACCCATGACCGTTATCTGTGATGAAACTAAAAACCCTGGTTGCCCCATAGTGAAACATTTCATATCTTTGGCTGATGAAGAAGCTAAGAACAATTTTGTCGTATAAGCACTATACGACTGATTTCTTAGATACATTACCAAAGAAGGTGAGAGATAAATTCTTTTGGACCTTTGAACTCATTCAAGACATTGAAATCATTCCTAAAACATACTTTAAACACCTTGAAGATGGAATCTATGAGATAAGAGTTAGGTCGGGAAGTAACATATATAGAATACTTGCCTTCTTTGACAAAGATAAATTAGTATTAACGATCAATGGATTTCAAAAGAAAACACAAAAGACACCTAAATCAGAAATCATAAAAGCAAAGCAAATTAGAAATGACTATGAATCAGAAAAAAAGTAATACGACATCATTGGAAGAACTTAAGGAAAAGTATTACGGTAAGAAAGGGACTTCCGAAAGAGAACAACTTGAAAAGGGGTATGAATCCTTTAAGCTTGGATTTATGATTAAAGAGGCTCGAATGAAGTCAGGACTGACTCAACAAGAATTAGCTGACAAGGTTGGAACTACAAAATCATATATATCCAAAATTGAAAACAATATTAAGGAAGTAAGAATTTCAACACTTCAGAAAATTGTTGAATTTGGCCTTGGCGGAAGTCTTGAATTGAAAATTAGACTTAATTAGAATTAAAACACCACAGATAACATTAGATATCACATAAAAAGGACTCTGACCATTCTAATTTCAATTATAGGGTTTCCGGATTTTCTCTTCCGAGGGCTGGGCAAGAACGCATTGTGATTATAAGTCCTACTTTCTTCCTTAGTTTAGGATGGAGCCAATGAAAGAAATGAAGTGTTAGCGGTTTTGTATATTTCTCTGCAAGTTCAAAACAAATTGGAATTATAAATAATCGGCCTTATTGATTTAAGGGTGGTTTTGATTGGTATTGTTCCGGGTGGTCAGAAAGCAGGTTTCCGGGTGGTTGTTGCGCCTAATTGGTCGTTGTGTTTCTTGGTGAGCCCTCTAATTTTGAGGTGGGAGATTGAGGGCTAAAACGGGGAAATCCGGTGATTGCTCTTTCACAGCCGAAGATGGTGAGAGAGAGGAGCAAAAGATTGAATAATTCTTAGAAGAGGTTCCATCAGTGCAGAAGTATTCGGCTGATAATATTGTGGTGAAGACTTTGGAAAAGCCAGCTGACGCCTGGTCAAAGCCCTCAGGAACTGGAAAAATGATTGGTCCGTGAAAATGATGATGCGCTGTCTAACATTGGATACAACGATCATACCGCGATATAGTAGATTATTTTCATGGTATTCTGCCAAATATTAGATTACGGTTATCTTTAGGTCGTACGGTGGTCGCGGTACGCCGTGTATCCTGGGCGTTAGCGTAAATAAAAATGAACTACCTAAATCTACAAACGATAGCAGAATGAAAAACGGCTTAACATCAACTTTTCTCATTTACTTGGTATTCGCTATTTATTCACATTTGCATGCACAAAACACTCAAGCGAAAGGTATAGTTTACCTTGACATCAATGAAAATGGCGTTTATGATATCGGAGAAAAAGGCATTGAAGGTGTAAAGGTTTCAAATGGCTTAGACATAGTAAAAACCAATACAAAAGGGCAATACGAAATCGATTTACCTGCTGAAAGCATATTATTTATTTCCAAGCCCGCTGGCTATCGTGTGCCCCTAAATGACGTACAACTGCCAAAGTTTTATTATCTCCATTATCCGTATGGCACACCTTCAGTAGCCTCATGGAAATGGCCGGTAATTCTACCCACTGGCAAAATCCCGGAGACAATCAATTTTGCACTTCTTGAGGGAAAAGCACAAAGCTCGTTTAGAGGAATGGGGTTTGCAGATCCCCAAACAAGAACAAATGAGGAACTCGACATGATGCGCAAGGATATCATCGATGAGCTTTTCGGAAATCCTTATGATGCTAAATTTGGGCTCGTAGCAGGAGATGTTGTTCATGACAACCTTGGGCTTTATGAACGTCATAATAGACTAATGTCACAAATAGGCATTCCAATATGGAACGTACCCGGTAATCATGACCTGAACTTAGAATCTCCAAACTATGATTACGCAACCCAAACTTTCAAAAATGTATTTGGTCCTGATTATTACTCATTTGATTATGGTCAGGTGCATTTTCTAGCACTCAACAACGTTGGATTCAAAGGAAAAGGCCACGGATATGAAGGCCATATTGATGCCATCCAAATGCAGTGGATCGAAAATGACCTCAATGAGGTTGCATCGGATAAG
>JAJCYJ010001021.1 GCA_029262975.1 Saprospiraceae bacterium | reverse complement strand
TGCGCGTATGTATTTCATCTGAACTAATGATTGCTATCACCTCAGGAGGTAGTATTACAAATGATTGTGCTATAGCTTGTCTTTTAGTCACAGACTTTTCTCCGACATCTACCATAGCAGGATCTCCCTTTTTGTCTATGTGTGAAAACCTTTTTTTCATATTGATATATCAATTAAAGAAACATTTAATATGTTAACTATACTAAAACCCCTAACTCCTACTCCACACTTATAAATGTCACTTTATCATCTAATTTTATCTTTCCACCACTGATCACCTTTGCTGTAATTCCGCCATGACCCCTCATAGCATTGTAGCCACCCGCACCTAAATTATCTTCCATTCGACTACATGGGTGACAGTATCCGGTTCCTTCCAATATGACCTCATCTCCAATTTTAAATTGTGCATCATGCAGCGCATTTAAATTTATACCCTTGACAACAATGTTTCTTCTTAAGAGTCCGGGTATCACTTTTTTTGAAAGAAGAGAAGACATCGTATCGAGGTGTTCTTCCTGGATCAGCGTAACCATCCTCTTTCCACCTTTCTTCGAATTATGGTCTCCTTCGAGACCACTTTCTTCTGAGACTTCCACTTCTAGAACCACATCAATATCACTACGCCTCGACGATCTCAACCCGATCCATTGGACCTTCCCCGTCTGGGGTAATGAGGATTTTAGATCATGTATCGTACGCATAAATGGTGGTTCAAAGGTAGGTCATATTCTTGTGGTTTATGGCACCCGGATTGGCGTTTTCTCTATCTATAATTTTATTAGTTAATTATCGGTAGTATAAAGAGTGGAAGTCATTACTATTCCAGAAGCCAGGTCGAGAAAGAAAGTAGTATTAGAAAATAAAACCACTTGACTTTGTCATCAGCATGCAGCTAATCAATCATTCAGATAATTTTCATTTCAAGCATATAATAGTCTCTTAGCTCTTTGCAATTTGATTATTTATTTGATTTAGATATTTAATAGCTCTTGCGTTGTCAGGATTAATTTTTAAGACTTCTTGAAAATTTGATTTGGCCAAATCACTATTGCCTTTTTTAAAATATATAAATGCTATTTCTGAAAAAGCAGATTCGGCATAATCTTTAGAAGTGGTACATTGGGTACAAACAAGGAGTGCTTGATCATACCACTCTTCTCCTTTATTTTTATAAATGTTACATAAGTTAATAAGAGCCTGAATATTCTCATTGTCGAGCTCGACTGCTCTTTTTAGATCCGAAATAGCTGCTTCTGTATTATTACTTTTTTTATTTAGAATTCCCCTGGCACAAAATGAATTCGAGTTTTGATCATTAATATCTATAGCCCTTGATATGGATTCTATTCCTTCTATATAATCATTTTTACTTCCACGGTCTCCAAGATGCTTATGTGCATTGCCCTTTCTTAGAAATGCCCTTTCAAGAAGAGGATTAAGTACAATGGCCTTATCGTAATAAAAAATAGCTAATTCATAATTTTTTTTGCTGGCATATTCAATACCTTTTTCTAAAAGTGAATCAGCGACGGCTTTATCTATCTCGGTAATTTGAGGAGGCTGCGATGAAGAAGCATCATGCTGTTGTGAAGTTTCAGTGTGTTTGGTTTGATCTGTCGGTAATGACCCTTTATTCGGTATTTGTTTGTATAAAAGAAAAGTCACTAAGGCAATTATAGCCGCACTCAATATTTTGGCTGCCGAAGCATTCACAATATGCCTCACATCAATATACGATCGTGTAAATGCTTTCACTTTTTCGAAGTATTTCATAAAACCTGACATAGCTATAGTATTAAAATGTCCTCAATAAGGATAAATTATTTTAAATTTTATCTAATTTCAACCTTGTTCGTGAATCCTTCCAATATAATAATTATTTAACTCAGAGTCAAGCGTATTAACCAGTCAAACGTAACAATAGTCAGCATATAATTGATTTTTTAAAATTTATTTTTACTTTAATGTACCCTGAGTTAAATCAATGTTACTTATCATACAACTAATTTTTAGATATATTACTTTGAATTTGTTTAAACAGATTCGTTCAGACTTTATGAGCTGGATTGATTTTTATTTTACAAGTATCATGGGAATTTGTCGAAAGTGATAAAAGGCGTATGAACGGCATGAATGCAGGAGGCAGAAATACCATTTTGTGTGACTCCATTATAATATTATGAAATCCATACATTCAGGATAATACATCTTTGGAAACAAGACACAAAGACACAAAACAAATTTTTATCAATCGCTACTTGCTGATCTTAAATTATCAATCCAGCTTTACAACAATCTTTTCAGGGCTCTTGTCTTTGAAAGAATCATATCCCTCCTGCCACCATCCGGTCATCAACTCTTTATCAAAAATGAAAGAATGTTCTGTTAATAATCTTGGAGTATAATAAAAGTGAATATCGACATGTTTGTTTTGAGCTGCCAGGTTTCCAATTGTTACATCATCTTTTGCTATTTGGCGAAACATAAAATCATAGGTTCGGGTGATCACCTGGAAAGCGTTGTTAGCAGGAGGAAGTAGTTTATCCACTGATGATGGTTGAAGAATAATCACATCTACACTTTCTGCACCACGATTGATCGCTTCCTGTATGGGTATCAAATTTCCAAATCCTCCATCGCCATATTCACAATCATCTTTGTATACAATACTCATAAAAGGAAGCATATTCGCCGAAGCCCAAATCCACTCACAAAAGTCATCGTATTTATACTCCTGTGAGGATTTATGCTCAACTCTTTGTTTCGTGAAATTAGCAACCGTCGCCACTACACATTTCCCGGCTTCATTGATCTGATCAAACTCTTTTTCTGAAAAATTTGATCTAATAAACTTTAGGAGTGCCTGGCTATCACCCAAAGTCTTTTTCCCGCGGAGAAACATACTGATAATACCGAGGTGATTAAACCGTGTCTTGAAAATCCCTTTTTTCTTTTTGATGATAAATGGACAAGTTGAGAAAATATCTTCTTGTCTGACATTTGTATATATCTCTTTAGCCTTTGTTATATTATTGGAAGCCAATAAAGGTACAAGAAGGCTACCTGTGGAAGTACCTACATATAAGTCGTACTCATTCTTTTGTTCATTTATCAAATATTCCGCCACACCGCCAGCAAAGGCTCCTTTGCTTCCTCCTCCTGATATTACAAGTGCCTTCATATGCTTTCCAAAATGATTTCTTCTACTACCCAAATCTTAAGTCTTCTTAAAACTAATAAGTTTATAGGGCTATTTGTATTTGACTAAAGGCAAAAATCAATTGAAGTACATTTTTTACGCGCCATATTCATTACTGACTTTTCCTGGTTAAAGCTTGAAGATTATTTTTAAAGTCATTCTATTGGGGCGTTTATTCAATATCATTTATTTCTTTATTCTGACTTCTCTTTGAATCCTTTTTTACGCTCATAGAGATCAAAATTCTAATTTGTTTTGCGCTAAATTATATTTACCATTTAGGTTGAATTTTTTTATAAGCAAGGATATTCGTGTTTAAAAATATCTAATACATCTACAATTCATTATCTTAATACCCAACTAAAAATGTTTTATCAACCAAAATCTAAGCTGCATCATGGAAAACAAACCCATCATCCACGAAAAAATAGATGAAAAATGGTCCAACTGGCACAAATCGATAATGGTTGGCGGCAAGGTCAATCTTACTTTGCAACCAACTAATCAATATGAGGACGGACCTCCTCCACCGAATATGGAATTTCTCGCTGGACTTGCTGGATTGCAGGTTATAGTTCAGAAGGCAAAAATTAATAACAAGAAGATCAGGGCCCATGGATCCGGATGGTCATTGAACGACATTGCATTTTCAAATGAATATTTGGTGGACAGCAATATGCTTGACTACATCAAAGTCGGGATTGACGAAAACTATTTGACTGAGCAATACACAGATAAAAGCAATCTGATGGTCTTCGCTCAATGCGGTGTTATGGTCAAGCATCTCAACACTGCCATTGAGAAAAACAAGTTGGCCTTACCCACCAGTGGTGCCAGTGATGGGCAAAGAATCGTAGGTGCAATCGCAACAGGAACCCATGGTTCCGCCCATGCAGTAGGTGCAATGACCGAATTTGTTAGAGGAATACACCTTGTGGTTCTTGATAAGCATGTCTATTTGCAACGCGCTTCTGATCAGGTCGTCACCCAAGGTTTTGGGCAATGGCTAAATGGTGCAGAGATAGTTAATGACGATGCACTGTTTAATGCCGCCTTAGTCGGATTTGGCGGATTTGGCTTGATCCATGCCTTAATGATTGAAACTGAACCACAATATTTTCTTGAACGGGTAATTAGAAATTATAACATTTCAGATGTACGAGAAGCTATTACCAAATGGGACCTCTCGGGTTTAGGTCTACCACATGGCAATGAAATGCCTTTTCACTTTGAATGTGTATTGAACCCTTACCCTATTGGAGGAAATGAGAAAGGCGCTTTTGTCCGGGTTTATTACCGTTTGGAAACTTCTGAAGATTTGCACGCTGAGGCTGCTTCTCATTCGGATACGCCAGATCTACATACAGGAATGGCTTTGAATTTCGATGATTTAAAGGGAGAAGAGTTCGAAAAAATTAATAAGGCCAAAGATTTGCAAACTACAGATCGGACCCAAAGGAAGGCGGAGTTGATAGGTTTTATGTTACAAATTGCCTTAAAATTGACTTTCCCAACCAGGACTCCAGAAGAACCAATCAGGGTTCCAGGAAAATGGTTTACAGGTAAAAACTCTAGTGATCTTCAGACCAGATCACCTATTCCTGCTACGAGCCTCGAGTTGGGAGTGCCTTTCGACCGGGTGGGTGATGCAATGGATTTGGTCATAGAAGTTGCCAACAAATATCCATTTGCTGCTCCTTTAGCTTTTCGCTACGTTAAACGTTCTTCTGCAACGCTGGGCTTCACAGGTCTTGCCGATATCACCGTTACCATAGAAATGCCAGGTCCTTACGGATGGATCCTATTTAATGAAACAGGGAATGCGCATCAGGAAATCTTCAAAGCGCTCGCAGAAAGTGATATTCCACACAGCTTTCATTGGGGCCAGCAATTTCCAAAAAACGATCTATGGGTAAGAAAAACCTATGGAGATCAGGCAGTGGATGAATGGATAAACCAGCGAAAAAAACTCCTTGGCGACACCGGTATAAATATGTTCTCGAATAATCTGATTGGAGAGATCGGACTCGCCGCTAAATCCGAGGTTGGTTTCTTAACCCTCCTTTGGCAAAATCTGCTTTCTCTCCTTTTGTTTTGGAGAAATAAGCCTGTTCAGTAGCTGTATTTTAAAATGTTAACGATTCGATAATTCACCTTTTCAAAACTTTGGAAGTGTGAAAAGCTCCTCCAAATACATGGAGTCATTATGGCCTATCCTCAAATTGACTATAAAGCTCAAGATCACTTTATCATTTTACAATGTCAGTATTTCCTGAGCCTTATTGAAAATGAAAGTTTCTTCCTTTTTACACTTCTCGCTCTGAGGTGAAATGCATCAATTTCTCTTGATTCCCGCCAGGATAAGCGCAGAAGTATAAAAATTAAATTAGTCGCAAAGAAGTTTTTATAATAGCAATACATATAGTCTAACTACCTTATTATCAAATAGTTATGGCCGATGTCCAAATAGAGTTACTATATGTCCATTTAGAGCAATCCCTTAAATAGGTACTGATATAAGTTTGTAATCGACAGCATCAAATCGAGCTATTTATTAACACATAAACTTAAATCAATCATGAATTGCATTAGTTGATCGTCAGATAAAATTCGAAAACCAAATAAATCATATCTGACTTCAGTCAGCAAACAATCTTTTAATCATAATTCTAATTAAGCAAAACCGTCTAACACCCTAGTGGATTGGACACAAAAAATTAACCCTATGAAACAGACAGTAATAATGATCTACATTTTTACGCTCCCATGGACATTAATGGCGCAATTTCCAATTGGCGTTGAAATAATAGTACCTGCCGATACCTCTATTGCCGCAATTAATAATAACACAAACAACCCGATGGCTGTCGGAGGATATTTTGAAACCAATAGTACAAATGGTATTGCAGTAAAAGGTGCCGCAGTAGGTGACAATAATGCCGATGGCGTGGGCGGTCATTTTGTAAGCACAGGCAGTGATGGTCGGGGTGTCGTCGGAGAAGCAACCTTCCCGGGAAGTAATGCACAAACTTTTGGAGGACTATTTCGATCACTTGCAGATAACAGCTTTGGTGTCTGGTCTACTGCTTCAGATGGAAAAAATAGCTATGGCGTGGTCGGCGAATCGAGAGGTGAAGACGCACATGGTGTATCCGGTTCTGCCACAGGTCTTAATGGGAAAGCTATTTCAGCATATTACCATGGTGAAAACGGATATGGAGTTTACGCTGAATCTATATCTGATGAGGATGTCCTTAATGTAGCAGGATACTTTCTGCAACAAAGCAAATTTCATAGTGGCACCCAGATAGGAACTGGAAGTTATGCCGTAAAGGCTATAAGCAGAACTACGAACTGCACAGATTGTGGTACCGGTGTTTTTGGGACAGGTGGTGCTGGTGGCATAGTAGGCATCTCTACAGGCACCAATTTTGTTGGCATTCCTGGATACTACTCCTACGGCGTATATGGAGGTTCAGCCCAAGGATCCGGTGTCCGTGGTCATGGAGCCGCACATGATTTTAATGCTGTCGGCCCAGGTCTTGATTACCATAGCAGTTCTTCTGCCCGTTGGAAAAATAATGTTGAAAATATATCCGAACCAATTAACAAATTAGAATCATTACGGGGTGTAACCTTTACCTGGGACGAAGAACACGGGGGGCACGAAGACATAGGATTTATAGCTGAAGAAGTCGGTGCTATTCTCCCGGAAATTGTCGGATTCGAATTAAATGGTGTTGACGCCTCTGGTCTTGACTATTCGAGGATTACACCATTATTAGTAGAATGCGCTAAGGCGATGAGACAAGAATATTTAACATTATTAGGAGGTATGTCCAGACAGATACAGTCTTATGAAGAACACATTTCAAAATTAGAAGAAATGAATGAGTCATTGATAAGACAAATTCAGTCAAAATAAATTCCTCAATCAAGGGTGCCTAATCCATAGTCTATTATCCGAGAATCAGTACAAGGGTTTTTAAACTTCCTTGAACTGATTCAACGGATACGCATTAAGGTTATTTAGACTTGACTTATTTAAAAGCCGGGTCTGCGCGTGACAAATAGGAGTTATTTTTATTCCAAATAATACCTTATAAGAAAGATTATGAAATCGCGAAATTATTATAACTATTTAAGAATTATAATAAAATTTCTCATTGATAATTTGGCCGTCTTTCCATATCTGAACACCTACTTGAGTATAGTTTCGAACGCCCCATTCTTTATGCGTATAATCGTATTGCCATTCCACCATGGATACACCTTCGCCTACCGTAACATGTAATGGCTTTGCTCCTCGAAACTCAGTAATGTTGCTGAAAAATTCCTCTTCTCGCTTTCTATTTGCCTCTTTTCCAATAGTGGGATCAGATTCATTTTCCTGCATTATCACATCATCATGATAGTGTTTATCAAATCCTTCCAGGGCTTTACCTTGGAGAATGAGATCGTTTAGTTCGCTGATTTTTTCTAATAAATTGGACATATGCTTTATATTTTATTTTTAATACTACAAAGTTCTGTCATGAGGTTCTAAATAAAATTCAGATAGGTGAAAAAAGAAAGTTAATCTAGTTTAACTAAATCACCCCTCATTTATTAATTCTGCCCGAATCTTGCTGAGAAACTGCTTAGTAATTCCAATATAAGATGCAATGAGGTATTGGGGTACTCTTTGCTCTATATCAGGATATTGGCTACGGAAAAGTAGATACTTATCCTTCGCCGACATACTAAGATTACGTACAATCCTCTTCTGAGATGCGACATAAGCTTTTTGAATAATGATGCGGAAAAACCGTTCCAGTTTAGGAATTTTAAAATAGAGTTCTTCAAGTGTTTGAAAGTAAATCTGGGCAACTTTGGTTTTTTCCAGACACTGCACATTATAATCAGCCGGCTCCTGACTGATAAAACTTCCCAAGTCTGCAGTCCACCAATTTTCGATCCCAAACATGACTACGTGTTCATGATCATCATTATCAATAAAAAACATTTTTACACATCCTGAAATTATAAAGCTTTCGTATTTGCAAATATCTCCCTGCTGAACTATATACTGTCCCTTTAAATAAGTTCGACATTTGACATGGCCCTCTAAAATTGCAACCTCCTCACTTGTCAGACTAACAAACGTATTGATATAATCTATCAGACTTCTTAAATCCATTGTTTTACGTGCATTTGAAAGGTTCAGTATGTTAAATACAATTTTTCTAAATCAGCTATGGGAGCAAATGACATAAATGTTTTAGTTGACAGACATGTCTTTACTAAAAATATGAACACTTTCAATTAACATAAGTTTGTCATAGCAGGCATTAGAAAGGCTTCGTTATTTGATTTATACTCAAAAGGCACAGCCCTTATTCGTTCATTCAGTTGTTGCATTTAAGATAAAACCTGAAAGCTTGATTGCAAATATTTTAAGTCAGTTAAAGCGCGGAATGGCATTCACAATAATGCATTACAATTATCGGAATAACTAAATACATTAAAACCAAAAATTCATCACCAGCACTCCCAGGTTTTATTCTGTAGATTTTTATTGTGATTTTAACCGATTTCGAAGACTCAATGGGCGCATGTCAGTCCATACTTCTTCAATATATTCTGTACACATATCAAGGTTTCCTTTCACTTTTAATGCCTTCCAATATTTCGGTAGATCCACATCATTCGGCCATATCGCAAATTGTTCTTCATGGTTGATAATTACTGCATACAAAGTGTTTTTGGGAAGTTTCATTTTTCGAAGACTCAGAGGGCGCATATCGGTCCATACTTCTCTGATGTATTCATGACACTTGTTTAAGTTTCCGTTAATCCTGGTATCCTGCCATCCTTTTGGAGGTGGTTCATTATGTGGCCAAATTGAATATTGCTCCTCATGATTAATAACAACCTTGTATTCTAATTTATCTTGTTTCATATCTGAAATCTTGAGATGAATTAATTTGAAATTAATTTAATGTAGTTGATTTCGATATAAAGACAATGCCTGATCGTCTTTATCTTCATATTAAGGTCGACATTGTTCTAAAAAGATCATTAGGAGTGGGATCTTATTTCAAATAAATATGATTTAATATATTCTTTTAGAGATTTAAATACATTATAATCCAAGGCATATATCATCCTTTTTATTCGAAATTAATGCTATATTTCTTATAATATTAAATACTTAAATGATTTGAAATTGTAATATAACCAGCTATAAATCCTCATAAAATACTGATTTTCGTGTATGATTTAGATTCTGAAATATTGTATGTTGCACTAATCAAAACCAATCCAATTGGTGAAGATTTTAGTTTAGATACTTTATATTCGAGAAACGAAGGAATGTAATTAAAATGTATTACTTGAAGTCAAGGATCAAATAGGAATTTACCCAAAGGAGTTGCTAAGAATTATATTAATAAGTTTCATGAAAAAACTGAAATCAAAATATTTTAATGAGCATAACAATAGAACGAAAAATAATAGATATACTTCTGAATTGAAGAATGTATATGGTTATTATTTTAGTTATCACCTACTGATATCCGATCCATAAATAAAATGGTTTAACGGTTTGGAATTTCAATTATTCATTTCAAAAAGATTTAATTTTCAATTAGAAAGCTAATGATAAAAATAGACCGTAATCGTATTCGAATGCCTAAGGTTCTTGGGCCGGAAAGTGGCGCACCTGGTAGAAAGGAAACTGAGAAGGCTATAGAGCATTACAACCAAACAATTCAATCAAGAGAACAAAATAGATTTCGCTTTAAAATATATGCAGATCGAACTGTAAGAGAGGCACTTAAGAAACTCTTTTATAACAAATGTGCGTACTGCGAATCAAAATTTTTGAATGCCCCATTTGATATAGAACAATACAGACCAAAAAGTGGTGTGATTGGAGCTAAAGGAGACCATTATATGGATCACTATTTCTGGCTCGCAAATGAATGGACAAATCTATTAACAGCATGTCAATATTGTAATCGTAAGTCCAAGGTGCAGTTATTTGGAGGTGAATGGGTGATTTCCGGCAAAGGCAACCAATTCCCCATTAAGGATGAACGCAAACGGGCACCATTGATGGCCACAGAACAACAGCTTAAAGAAGAAGAGCCGTTAATTCTTAATCCTTGCGAAGATGATCCGGAGCAACACTTGATTTTTAGTGAAAACGGTACTGTCGTAAGTGAGACCCCGGCAGGTCAGATGACCATAGAAATTCTTGGTTTAAATCGCATGTCTCTTGTGGAAGCACGGTATCAAAAACTCCTCATGATCAAAGCACAAAAAGTAAATTTTGATCAAGTCCTTCATCTTCAAGATAAAGATGCTATTGAAGCTGCATATAAAAAACTTGATGAGTTTCGTCAGCCGGATCAGGAATTTGCAGGCCTCGCCAGACAGTTTCTTAGCAGTTATGTCCTCTCTAAAGACATGGCTGATACCGAAATAGATCAAGTTAAAATAAGTAAGAACATAAATAAAAAAGTTGCAGAAATAGAGAAGGGACAGAAAAAGATGCAACGTCAAGTGAAAAAGGCGACTAAAGCATACAAAACTTTTCGCCATGAGCAACAACATTATTCTTTGGAGCATGAGGAGGGACTCGAAAAATATTTTTCAGGACCAGCCCGATTTATCGATAAAGTAAGTATTCGGAATCTGAAAAGCATTAAGAGTATTGATATTAATCTTACAGGAATTGATAATTCCAATGTCCCGTGGACGATGATACTCGGTGAGAATGGGACCGGAAAAAGTACCATCTTGAAAGCTATTGCGATTGCTTTGATAGGGAAAAATTATTACCATGAACTTGTGGAAAAAGAATTGTTCGACCCTAAATCGTTTCTGCGTTGGGGAGCAAAAGAAGGCTCTATATCTTTAAGTATCACGGGTTTCACTAATCCCAGAAAAGTTCTATTCTATGCTAACGGAAATGTTGAATTCACCGACTCTGAAAGTGCACAAAATCTGCTGTTGGCTTACGGCTCAACACGCTTAATGCCTCGGGGTAAGACTGATCTTGACTATGGGAAAGATTATGCTCGTGTAGATAACTTATTTAACCCATTTCTTCCGATGGCCAATGCCAACTTGTGGTTGACATCTCTTCCTCAAGAGCGCTTTGACTATACGGCCTTAAAACTTAAGAATTTACTTAAACTACCTAAGAATGACATTTTATTCCAAAAAGATGAAATCGTCTATGTGCAGACAGTTGATGGGGCTGTCCCTATAAATGATCTAAGCGACGGCTACCAGTCCATGATGGCACTGATCGCTGATATTCTGAAAGTAGTGTTATCCAAGTGGCCTTCGCCTGAATCTGCACAAGGAATTGTACTACTCGATGAAGTAGGAAATCATCTTCATCCTGAGTGGAAAATGCGTTTCGTTTCAGAGATGCGTGCTTTTTTCCCTGGAATACAATTTATTGCTTCCACACACAATCCATTGTGCCTTTATGGTCTCCAGGATGGCGAGTTAGTCGTTATGCGAAGGACCCCAAAAGGATCGATTTTCCAAGTAAAGGATCTCCCATCCATTAATGGACTGAGGGTAGATCAGCTGCTCACTTCAGAACATTTCGGATTGGGAAGCGCGACAGATCCAGGCACTCAAGCACTCATGGATGAGTATTATCAGCTTCTTAGGAGAAAGACAAAGGATGAAGCAAAGATCAAAAGGATATATGAGCTCAAGAAGGAAATAGACCAACGACAGGGACTCGGTAAAACAGAAAGAGAACGAATGCTCCTGGAAGTGATAGATCAATTTTTAGCTGAGAAAAGATTTACAAAGACTACATCAGCTAAAAATATTCTTAAAGATAAAACGATGCAAAAGCTTCGGGAGATTTGGGACTCATAAAAGACCATCGATATGATTGCTGCAAAAAGACTTAATAAAACTGAAATTCTCGATGTACTTGCAAAGGTAGATAGGAATGGGCTTTCAGAGAAGGAGAAAGCAATAGGACATTTCACAAAAGGTGATCCAGCTAAAAAACCAACTTTCAAGGTTTACAAGGAAGAAAAAGTGAAAAATGAACTCAATCGTATGTTCAACCACAAATGTGCTTATTGTGAGAGTTCATATGAACATGTTGCACCGATGGATGTGGAACATTTCCGGCCAAAAGGAGCCTATATAATGCCAAACGGAAAAAAAAGTCAGTTTGGTTATTATTGGTTGGCCGCGGAATGGATCAATCTTTTACCTTCATGTATTGACTGTAACAGGGAACGTGGTCAAGTTCGCAGAAAATCTGATGGTAAGATTATCAAATCAAAATCGGGAAAAGCAAATAAGTTTCCTCTTTTAGATGAAAGTAAAAGAGCTAAAGCGTCTGGTGAGGAAAAAAATGAAACGCCACTTTTATTGAATCCTGCCTTAGATAAACCCACACAACATTTAGAATTCATGGATGATGGTACTGTTCGACCCAAGAATAGTGCAAAAGAAAAAAATACCATGAAAGGTCAACATTCGATAGAAGTTTTTGGATTAGACAGAAATGCTTTACTAAATGAGCGGAACAACATTATGACTCGTCTAAAATCGCAAATGCAAAATGTGTGCAGTAATACCTTGAATGTCAGGGAATTTCCTAATCATGCCCGTTTCCCTTCTGATCTTGCCCGTGCTGAGAATGAACTGAAAAATTTTGCTGCCAAAGATGCTATATATCTCGCTTTAGTCAAGCCCATGATTCGTATATTTAAAAGGACATTAAAGGATTCGAAAGAATACCTCAATCTCAAAATACAGCTTGGAAACAATCCTAATGATCCGGTAATTCAAAACGCTCTCGAGCAGATATTAAAAAGAATTAAACGCAGAACAGGCGAACAAAAACCTGCTTCTAACTTAGTGAAATCTATTGTCGTGTGGATGGGCTTATTAGATTAGTATGATTGTTCTTTTAGTTCAATATTCTTTATTTCCCAAGGGTATCAGTCATGTGTGCATCTTAACTTTTAATTGAATCGGTATGACCTTTTACATATTAAAAAATGCTCATAATTGGAGAGACAATCGTTTATTTTCTAAATTCTAATTTATCGGCAAATACCCTTGAAATTCTAATTCTGAAGAAATCCCTTGTCCGAGAAACGAAAGTGGATGTGCCGCGTATAGGTTGAGATTATGTTAATTATTAAACAATTTTAATAGAATAGTTTTGTGTTAGCAGGACTGTCTATAATTTTGACGTACTGTAAAGTCCATTTGGTCAGTTATATAATAACTTATGAAAACTATAATCACGATTCTCGGCTGTCTCACGCTTATACTATTCATGCCTGGCGAGGTGAATGCACAACAAACTACTGCAAGCACTCAAAGCTTTACAGTCAGCGTCAAAGGTGTAGGTTGTAATGAGGATGTGAAATCCATCGCCGCCAACGTCGAAAAGCTGGAAGGGGTGCTCACTTGCAGTCCTCAAAAGCGGGGGGCTACGACCAAGTTCCAGGTAAGTTTTGATCCGAACACGGTTTCCAAGCGTCAGATCTATGATGCAGTAGAAGATACTCCAGGATGTACAAATCCTAAGGCTCGGCCCTATAAGGTTAAAAACAAGGATTAACCCAAGATGATCCGATATGTTATTGCCATAGGATATGCTATTTGTTTTCCTCTCATTGCCTTTTCCCAGGTTATTTCAGGTTCTATCTCAGATCAAAGTGGAACACCTTTGATAGGTGCAACCATCTATTGCCTGGAATCCCAGGAAGGCACCTCGTCCGATCAGTCAGGTCGATTTATTTTTGAAAACGGTACCCTGACGAAATATTCATTGGTTTTCCAGTTCGTGGGCATGCGTACAGATACAGTCGTGGTCGACGGACAAACTCAATTGAATATAGAGATGACCCCTAATAATATGTTGGGAGAAGTCTCAATCAATGCTCGAAAAAAAGGAAGTTTCACTTCATCAACAGCGATTATTAAGACTGACGTAATTAATGAGGTGGAACTAAGTCGCGCAGCGTGTTGCGATCTTGCGGGATGTTTCGGTACCGAGGCAAGTGTTCACTCTGCTACTACGAATATTGTTACAAATACTAAAGAATTAAGACTCCTGGGTCTATCAGGAGTTTATAATCAATTATTGGTTGATGGCTTTCCCTTATTGATGGGGTTGTCTTATACGTACGGCGTCAGTTCTATTCCCGGCACGCTTGTAGAGAACATCTATATCGCTAAAGGCAGCAATTCAGTACTACAAGGCTATGAGAGTATTTCTGGTCAAATCAATGTCACTTTGAAAGATCCGGATAAGACTGACGATTTGTTTTTCAATGCATACGTTAACAGTTTTGCAGAAAAGCAATTCAACCTTAATTATGCGCATAAAGGCGAAGAATGGAGCAGCATCTTAGCTGTGCATACTACGCAACCAGCAGACAGGATCGATGGGGATGGTGATAACTTTTTGGATCTACCGCTCTTGACAAGATATTCAATATATAATGCCTGGAAACGAGGCAACGAGGCAGAATGGGGAGGACATACGCTGTTCGGTTTTCGATTTGTGGATGAAGGAAGAACCGGGGGACAGGTCAATTTTGATCCTGATGTTCATCTTGGTGGAAATTCTATCTATGGACAAAGTATAAAATACCAGCAACCGGAGGTCTTTATAAAGACGGGATTCAGAATGGATGATATACATCATTTTCTATTAATCGCATCGGCCTTTCATCATAATCAAAATTCGCATTTCGGCACCTTGCAATATGATGCCAAACAGACGAATGCCTATGCCAATTTACAATATGAATATAGCTGGAAGGAAAAGAATGTTTTGAAAATAGGAAGCAGTTTTCGATTCCAGGATCTGGAAGAAGATATTGTAATTCCCGCTACTGAAGCCCATAGAACTTATGGCGGAAAATATGTAAAAGAGGAATTTATATCTGGCCTTTTTGCTGAAAACACTTTGTATTCTGCCAATGATAAATTGACTTTGATCACAGGAGTCAGATTAGACCACCACAATCAATTTGGACTTACTTTCACACCTCGGGCGATGGCCAGAATTCAAGCGGCTGCAAATACGACCATCCGAGTCTCTGCCGGAACAGGATGGAGAACGGCCAATATATTCAGTGAGCAGGTACAATTATTAGCCAGCTCTCGCAATGTGATTTTCAGTGAAGAATTAAAACCGGAAAAAGCGAAAAATTTCGGCATCAATGTCATTCAAAATTTAACCAGCGAAAGACTCGAAGCATATCTAAGTATCGATGCTTATCATACCCGATTTCAGAATCAGATATTCCCTGATTATGACCAGGATGCGACCGTCGCCTATCTCTACAATTTTGAAGGAAAGAGTATCAGCAATAGCCTTAAGGGAGAGTTGAATCTCGCTTTTGATCAGGTATACACTGTAAAGTTAGCGTACAACTACCTCGATGTATACCGGGAGGTGAACGATGAAAAACAGGTTTTACCTTTTTTCGCGAAACACACTGCCCTCGCCAGTTTTTCTTATCGACCTCTGCACAACAAATGGCAATTTGATACCAACCTACATTGGTATGGAGAGCAACGTCAGGCGAACACAAGCGACCATCCTGAACCATATAAACGGCCGGACTATTCATCACCTTATGCTCAATTAGATATTCAGTTCTTGAAAAAATGGCCTTCAATTGAAGTTTATGCCGGTTGTGAAAATATGCTGAATTTTCGTCAGGACAAACCCATTCTTTCGTGGCAAGATCCTTTTGGTCCATACTTTGATACTTCTTCAGTGTGGGGGCCTACCCGTGGGAGAGAGTGGTATGTGGGGGTGCGGTATCGGGTGAATGGGAGTGAGTAAAGAAGAGACTGTGATTAGAATAACTCGTTCTAACTATTTGATAACTGACTAA
>JAJCYJ010001020.1 GCA_029262975.1 Saprospiraceae bacterium | reverse complement strand
GTCCTCACGGGCAGGCAGGAATGCCTGCCTGCTTACGCACGTAGGCAGGCTCTCGAAATAATACCAGCCCGCAAGGCTAGCACCCGCACCCGCTATTTCGATTTCCCAACGCTTCTTTTAATTCTGCAAATCCTAACTTTTCTCATTATTAAATAGAAATAATTTAATTGTTACTTTATGAAAAAGTAATTAGTACCCACTCAAAGAGGCTAAGAACCCCTATATTGTTGCTAATATCACATATTTTCCCCTACGTATACGCACTGATCTGCATCAGTTAAATCTATAAAATGACTAATTATCTAAAGCTCCTATTTATTGTATTTTATACAATTAGCTTTAATTTAGTATCCGCTCAGTCTCCTGGTGATTTGACGGCAGACATTGTTCCCTCTGATGGATTTTCTACAGTAGAAAATATAAAAGCATCCTTTAATAATGCCAGGAGGCAGGAAGAGATGCAACTTGCTTTGCCTGCAAATTCCATAGATGATCTCTCGTTGCCGGATCAGTCCACCTGGGACGGAATGTCTTACGACGAGCGCGTCTTATTTTTGTTAAATGATGAGCGGATATCAAGAGCGGGCGTAGACTATGGATCTGGAGCAGTTTTAGGGCTTCCCTTTGAAGGAGTAGGAATGAATCTCGATATGGCTTCACAGAATCATTCAGATGACCTCTTGAGTAATAATGTATTTGCACATTGTAATCCAAATCCTACGAATTGCCCACAAGGCAGAATCGACGCTGCGGTGGGTACTTCATGTCAAGAATTCGTACCTTTTAACGAGAACCTATATGCTTCATTCTCTTCTGCAAGTGGATATACTTTTCCCGGTGGCATGGCAGCCGGAATTTACAATTGGATGTACGAAGACAAGTCGGATGGCTTTGGCCATAGAAGGATGATACTATTCCAGGGATTTTCGGATAACTATGGAGATATAGGCAAAGCAGGGATTATAGGTGTAGGAGTAGCAGTGGGTGGTCCTTACCTGGGGTGGTCCAGTGGCTTAGTATTGACTTTAAATTATTTTGATCCCACCGTAACTTGTAACGAGGTATTGGTTGTAGATACAGATGATCTTCCTGGGGCTTGTGGTACTGCTCTTCTGACATTATCCGGAGATATACCCACCAATATCTATGATTCTAATTTAATCGAAGTAGAAGGAAATATACAAAACACAGCCGTTGTTATTTTTAATGCTACAACTTCAGTGACGGTCACTGGTGAATTCACGATTAACAATGGAGCCGACTTTACATTGAACATTATGGGTTGCAATTAGAATAGTCTACAATTCATATAGCACTTAATTCAAAAATTATAATTTTAATTTTCATATTTTACTCATGAATTGAACCATCCAATTCCAAGGGTTTCAATTTTGAACGCAGCATATCAACTACGAATCCAATCTTTTTAATACCATCATCCAAGTGACTTTTGTCCTACGCAAGAACGATCAAATGGTCGGTGTCGGAAGTTTTTCTATTTACTTCTATATGAGATATTGGATTAATGATTGTTTGCCGTTTCAGACCTATCTTTTCTAATTTATAATCCTTTATTAAATCTGGTAAGAATTATAAAATGGGCCATCATTGTCAATTTTACCTTATTCTAAGTTTGATTTCCTGAATATATAATTCATGTTCTCATTTAAAACTCAAAGTCCATTCTAATAGAGATTTGAAGTACGTGCGACTAGTACCCTCGACTCTATAGATATTGAATGAGTTGAACATTTGTGTTTATTAGATTAGTTAAATATTCATCAATATTAGACAGCCAGTGTGAAAAATGTACTTTGCGCCACTATTTTAATTTTCCAAAACTAAACGATTAAATGAATTGCCACTCTAGTCACATAAATAAGTCATTGATACTGTTGATAACCCTATTTTTTATAAGTCCCTTCTTATTAAATGGCCAGATAGAGCTGAATGTTGAATCTGGCACTGGCTATATTGATCTCTTAGATGTAAATAATACACAGAATCTACGGATAGGGGCGAATGGCCTATCCAGGGGATCTCTAAATCTTTATGACTCAACTGGAACTTCACGAGTTCATCTGTTTGCCTCATCAGGTGATAATGGAGGATCAGTTAGAATTAGTACAGATTCTGGCATCACTGCAGAAATGAGAACTGACTTTTTTGAGAACTACGGAAAGCTACAGCTGCGAAACAATTTTAATTTAAACGTAGGCCTCGTTAAATCAGAGACCTCAAATGATCATGGAGATGGAGCTGTGTATATATATGATGATGCCTGAATCAAACGCGCCGGTATGGACATTGACAGCAATAATATGGGGATCATATTTGCAGATGTCAAAAATTTTCGAATTGATCATCCATTAGATCAGACCAAAGAGATATGGTATGCTGCTATAGAAGGCCCGGAAGTGGCGGTCTACGAATGCGGCACAGTTCATCTGATTGAAGGGTCGGCATTCGTTTCATTTTCTGATCATTTCGAGAGTATCATAAATGTTGAAAAATATACAGTAATGATTACACCTCTTTTTGACCAAACTTATGGGCTTGCTGTGATTAAGAAAGCGGAAAATGGCTTTCATGTAAAAGAGCTTATGTGCGGGCGTAACAGTTTCTCCTTTGATTATGAAATCAAGGCTATTAGAAAAGGCCATGAAGATTTCCAGGTGGTAAGAGAAAAGAAGTGATCTTGTAAAAAGCTTACTGGGCCAGCTATCTAAAATTAGAGTATCAAACATAGCTTATCATTGTTCCTTCCTATCTGGCTGTGTTTGGCCATGGCTCCATATCAGCCAGGGCTAACACTATATCTCTGAGCTGCTTCATGAAGTGTCTTTTCAAATTTCTAAGCCTTATTCGTGCACAACTCTTTCAACTCGGTTACAACGCCATAGGTGTTGCATTAGGTTAGCCAGGGGTTACAAATCCCCTGGCCAGTAGTTGTAGGGCAGTTTCAGTTGGCGACATTTTTGACTATTTCAAAAATGGTGACAACTGTTAACGCGAACTTTTTGAAATGCACCCAGCTGCTGTCAGGCGGATAATTCAAAAAATGCTATATTATCCTCTTAATACGAATTTAATCCAATCATTATGATACGAATCTTAATAAGCATTTTATTCCTGGCCCATTTCATCACTGCCAATGCCCAGGATGAGGTCTATGAATTCAGGACCTACGAACTAGGATTTTTCACACCTGCCGACATCTTACACAACTATTTTGAGCAAGCCCTTATACCGGCGCTCAACCGTCAGGGAATCAATAATGTGGGCGCTTTTGAAGAAGTCGGAGAAGCTTTGCCCAAGAAAATCTATCTACTTGTTGCCTATCCCAATTTACAAGCTTATGGGACATCACTTGACGGATTAGCCGCTGACATGCAGTACCAGAAAGATGCAGAACCTTATCTGAAAGCTGCGCCAGGTGCCATGCCTTATAAAGACATCACGGTCAATTTAATTCGATCGGCCACCGGTTTTCCCAAACTCGTGAAACCTTCCGATGATTCGGAGTTCTTCGAACTCAGAATATACGAGAGTCACAATGAAGACGCCCTCAGTAGAAAAGTAAAAATGTTTAATGATAGTGAGTTTGAGATCTTCAAAGAAGTTGGGCTCCCAACAGTATTCTTTGGATCAAATATAGCCGGTGAAAAAATGCCGTGCCTGTCTTACTTATTGGCCTTTAAAAACAAAGCGGAACATGGTGCAGCCTGGACCAGGTTTATTGCACACCCGGAATGGAAGCGTATCGTACAATTAGAAGAATATGCAGATGCCATGAATGAAATTATACGGGTCTTTTTGAAGCCGTTGTCATATTCTCAATTGTAGAGGGTATTGTTCATTTGTATGAATCCATGCATACTTTATTAGTTGTGTTATATATTTGTTTTATCAGGATTATGCGACTGAGGTCTATTGAACAAGTCGAAAGCTGGCAAACCATAGACATTGTAAAAAGGAAGACTTCATTTGCACATCATTTCGAAGCGGCATGAAGGTGTGATTCAATGA
>JAJCYJ010001019.1 GCA_029262975.1 Saprospiraceae bacterium | reverse complement strand
TATTTTTACGATGTAAATACAAACACGAATTATAACAGAGAGGCAGAAATCAGAAGTGGGACAAGTATTTTTGGTATGCAAAAGATAGCCGAACTGTTGGACCAGAAATTAAAATTATTAGAAGCAAATAAATTGGAATATCAAAGTGCTAAGAGTGCTTTGATCGGTGCTCTATAGACATGTATTACCGCTATTAGAAATCTGCGATCTCCAAGCATATCAAAGCAATACCGCTAACAAGAAAACTGTGTTTTGGGCTATCATATCTTTATATAACATTGTTGTAGACTACCATGTAAAATCCTTTCAATTCTGACATCTTTGTATTCTTAGACCCGAAAACACAGTTTTCTAATGAGTGCAAATTTTCGATAAGAACTGGAAAAGACACTTTTCCAGTAGCGGGGTGCTTTGATCGGTGCTCTATAAGAACCTATTATTAAGAAGAAATTATTATTATCCTTTTGGCATGATACTTTTATCTACGAGTCTTTCTTTATAAGATTTCAATTCCGCTTTAATTACTGGTGCCAATATATAAAGACCGAGAACATTGGGTAAGGCGACAAGGAAGACCATTGCATCTGCAAAATCCAAAACTGCGTCCAGTTTAAGCGTGCAACCCAATGCCACAAAAACACAAAATATGATTTTGAAAATAAGATCTATAAATTTCGAAGATCCAAAAAGATACGTCCAGCCTTTCAGACCATAATACGACCAGGATATCATCGTAGAGAACGCGAACAAAATTGCAATAACAGATAAAGGTGTAACAGACCAGCTGATTGTACTTTCAAATGCCCGGGATGTCAACTCTATACCCTGAATCTCCAGGCCGCTCTGTGCCGGATCGTAGACAGTGGTTAGGATGACCAAAGATGTAATTGTACATATGACCACCGTATCTATGAATGGCTCCAGTAGCGCTACATAACCTTCCGTAATAGGTTCTTCAGTCCTAACGGCCGAATGGGCGATTGCAGCTGACCCTATGCCAGCTTCATTAGAAAATACAGCTCTTTGGAATCCCCAGATCATTACGCCAATCATCCCCCCTCCTACTCCTATTGGACTAAAGGCTTCTGTTATAATAGCTGAGATAGCCCATGGGATTTTGTCGGCATTAATAATTATAATCGTAATAGCGAGTGTCACATAAGTCAGCGCCATAAATGGAACTAGCGTTGAAGTCACACGTGCAATTCTTTTTAAACCTCCAATTATAATCGCTCCAACCATCGCGGCGATAAAAATCCCAAATAACCATCCTTTATCAAGAAAAAAACTATCCGCTGCTCCTGTCGCAACTACAAATTGCTCATATGCCTGGTTAGACTGAAACATATTGCCAATACCGAGACACCCAATGACCATAGCTAAGGCATAGAAGTACCCTAAAGGTTTTCCAATAATTCCCCAACCTCGTTCTTTCAGGCCACGTTCAAGGTAGTACATGGGACCTCCGGACACATTGCCATCCCCATCAATAATCCTGTATTTTACACCCAGTACGCATTCTGCAAATTTTGTTGACATTCCTATAAGACCAGCTACGATCATCCAGAAGACAGCCCCGGGTCCACCTAGTGAAATAACAATAGCCATTCCTCCAATATTTCCAATTCCAACGGTTCCGGACAAGGCTGTACAAAGCGCCTGGAAATGACTTAATTCACCTTTGTGATCAGGCTTGCTAAAATCTCCCCTGACCAATCTGATAGCATGAATAAAACCTGTGACATTCAGGAATTTGAAATAAAAAGTAAAGAAAGTTGCAGCACTGACCAGCCACAATACTATAAGTGGTATAGCGGCTCCAAAGAGTGTTATTTCATAAAAGATAAAATTGCTTAATGCATCCGCAATAGGTTTTAATGCCTGATCGATAGCCTCATCTATTCCAACCAGCATTAGCGTTCAGACTCTTCAATAAAATCAATCAACCATTGAGCTACTAAACCGCGATCATTTTCTCTTTCCAATGAATTTACTCCAGCTTGAAAGAGGTCCTCTCCAAAGAGGTCTTTTCTCAATGTTATTAACTCCCTGGCATATTCATTTTCAAATTCCGGATGAGCTTGAACTGTCAATATATGCGCCCCTATTTTGCACATTGCTATCGGGCATGCCGAAGTTGTAGCTAATGTAATGCTACCTTTTGCAGGTATGACAACCTGATCCTGGTGACTAAATATCAAATTGAAATTTTCGCTTTCCCCAAGTAAATCTATACCGGGCTGAAGAAGATTGTGAGGTTGTGTACCAATATGCCAACCAGTTTCTGATTTTTCAGTTTTCCCACCTAGGACATGAGCAATTAATTGATGTCCAAAACAAATACCCAATGTCTTTTTCTTTTGAGCATCCAACTCTTTTATAAATCCACTCAGTTCTTTAATCCAGTCAAGATCTTCATAGACACTTGCACTACTTCCTGTTATCAAATAGGCATCAACTTCATCAATATTTTTTGGATATTCCTTTTTGAGAATGTCGAAAGTTATCAATTCGATATCGGATTCAACGTTTTTAAAAAGTCTTCCAAACATATCCGGGTATTCGCCAAAACGCTCCGCGAGTCCCGGTCGAACATTATCAGTTTTTAATATTCCAATTTTCATATGTTACCTCGTCTCATTAATCATTTAATACGGTCTGTCTCCATCTATCACAGTCCGTTCCATTCTCCGATGAGCCGGAAAGTAGTCATTTATTGGTTTATGTTGTGTCGCCCTATTATCCCAAAT
>JAJCYJ010001018.1 GCA_029262975.1 Saprospiraceae bacterium | reverse complement strand
ACTTCTTTATATCCTCTGATGCGTGCCGCTAACTCAGATACTTTTCCTATCTGGACCACAATGATCCCGATAAGTATAATAATTCCTATGATCAAAAATCCTATCATTCTATAATACGATTAAACGTGATGATGTAAACTTTCAGATAAATACGGATCGTTTTTAGCAATCAAATTTGCTTTGCTCAATTGTGCATAAAAGACATACAAAAACAGACACAAAAATCCAATCAATGTTCCAAATTCAAGAAATCCCGGCATTGTGAATCCAGCTTCGAATGCTGAACTTGCATGATGTACTGCTCCCTGAGCCACTTCATGTCCGCCATCAGCTACTTGAGCAGCCGCATCTCCAACATGTCGTCCAACACTTTCTCCATGTGCTTCGGACATCGATCCTCCATGACCACTACCCCCGGCAAGCTCATGTGCGGTATGCAAAGCACCTGGTTTGATCATAAGAAAGAAATCCAACCAATGACCAAAAATAACAATCAATGAAACGACAATGAGAGAACCCACTTTTCTCTTCGTGTCATTTCTCATCAAGATGAAAAATGGAATTAAGAAGTTAATAGCAAGATTCGAATAGAATAAGACAGGGTACTGATCTTGTCTTAATTTAAAATAGACAGTTTCTTCACCAATATTGGCATACCATATAAGCATATATTGAGAAAACCACAGGTAAGTCCAAAATATCGAGAAAGCAAACAAATATTTGCCCAAATCGTGAAAATGTTCACTTGATACATTTTGATAATAACCATTGGATTTGAGATAAATCAATATCAAAATTGTCATAGCAATCATAGAAACAAATAAACTTGCTCCTGAATACCATGCAAATAAAGTACTGTACCAATGTGCATCAACACTCATTATCCATTGCCAGAAAACCAGTGCGCTCGAAAATCCTACAAATGGTAAAAAGCTTGCACTCCACCATCGTGCTTTAAACTGAAATTTAAAATCTTTTACACCTCCTTCAGTATCTTCAATGATCGAGAAACCTCTCAGTTTCCAGGCGAAGAAGAACCATATCGCAACAATCCCGATAGAAACCAGGTACCATGCAGTATTCAGAAAACTGGATTTTTGTTGTAGCAGGGCATCTGCTTCGACTGATGCTGAATCTGACCAGTGATACAGGTGATGCCAACCAAATATTAATCCAAGTGCAATAATAGACATGAGCACTAAGCCAACTGCAAGAAACATACTCATAGCCTCCCATACTCTCTTGAATTGTACATGCCATCCTGCCCATGCTGTATGACATACAGAGTAAAAAAACAAAGCCATCACTGATATTCCAGTGAAGAAGACAGAATTATGAAGGAAGTTGGTCCAGAATCGTGTATGTTGGCCATTAGTATCTGAAAACCAAGTCAGTGCAAGGCAAATGATACCCACAACCATACCCGCTATCAGGAGCGATCTTTGTCTGCTTGGTGTACTATATGTTATCATTGATAAATCTTGTCCGCTAGTTAATTAATGATGTGCTGGTTCAGAATGCACTTCTCCGTCCGTATCATGATCTCCTGATTCATGATCTTTCATATCAGAATCTTTCTCTGCAATGATACCCGCAGGTACTTCAATACTGTTAAGCGTATTTGAAAGTTGTGAATATTCTGCTTTGAGTTCTTTAGCCTGAAGTGATCTTATATAATGAATTACCTGCCAACGCTCTTCATATGAAAGTTTGTCACTGTATGCACCCATTTTGTTTTTTCCATGCATAATCGCATGATAGTAGCGTCCATTGGAGGCAGTGACAAATTCTGGCAATAACATATTAGCAGGTTGTACCGGATATTTGCCACCATCTTCTCTTACCAGGAATCCTCCCCCATCTCCTTTATCACCATGACATATGCCACAGAATATATCATAAAGATCTTTCCCTACGGCAAGACCAGCATCCGTTATTTGATAAGGATTATTAATAATTTCTGACATAGCACGTGTACGTTCTTCTTCAGTGTTCTCATAATAATAAGGAACACTTCCATTTGGACTTTGCACGATTCCACCTGATTCCTGGATATGCGATCCACCTGCATACCCTCTTGCTATTGTACCGGCTACTGGATTACGGGGTTGGACGAATTCGTAATATTCATCCTGGCTACCCCACGTGTTATAATAATAATATGTATAGTAGTTCGCTTCATATGCGACCGAATGCGCCATATCAGGCATAAACTCACTACCTGTAACTTCACCACCTGGCTGCTGACACGCAAAAAAGAGTGCAATTACCAGATAGAGAATTATATGTCGTATATGTCCAATGATGTTCATCATCTCAAGGAAATTATATCTTCTTTTTATCAATTAATGTGGCCCCTGTTTTTTCAAAAAAGGACTTCGCACTTGATTCATCTACATGGTGCATATCAAATGCAATACAAAATTTATCATCTGTAATGCGGTCATGTAATACAGGGTTAACTACTCCTGGTCCCTGGCCATTGATTACAAAATAGGTGACAGTCATACCAATCGAGGCAAACAAAACAGTAAGTTCAAATGTAATGGGTATGAATGCCGGCACAGACCAATAGGGCTTTCCCCCAAAAATTATGGGCCAGTCTTTAGTAAAGATCCAGGTCATCCCAAGGAATGCCGTTAAAGTACCCAACATACCATAGATAAATCCTGCTATATGCAATCTGGATTCTGCTAAGCCCAGGACAGGGTCAAGACCATGTACTGGAAATGGACTGTAAACATCATAGATGTCTAAATGAGCTCCTTTTGCGATTCTGACAGCAGAGATCAAATCAGTCTCATCATCATACAGACCAAAGATTATGTCTTTATTAAACTTTCTCATATCATTTAATGACTTTCAGAATGTGCGTGATCTGAACCATATACTTTTCCTTTATCTTCAGCGTCCTTGTATTGCTTCATTATTTCCTCATGATGTTCCGTATTTGGTGCTAAATATTGGTCACCCGCAGACTTTAAGATGGCTTTTACTTCCGCCACAGCGACAACCGGTGCAACTCTTGTAAACAATAGATACAAAGTAAAAAACAACCCAAGTGTGCCAATAAAGATGCCTATCTCCACCCAGGTCGGAACGTAATAACTCCAACTTGATGGCAAATAGTCACGTGCAAGCGTAGTGGCAATAATCACAAATCGCTCAAACCACATACCTATATTGATAAATATTGACATCAGAAATGTCCACCATAAACTCCTTCTGATCTTTCGCGACCAAAACAGTTGAGGTGATACAACATTACAGAACATCATACCAAAATACGACCAGTAATAGGGACCAAGAGCTCGGTTAAAAAAAGCAAATTGTTCATATATATATCCGGAATACCACGAAATAAACAACTCAGTAAGATATGCGACACCCACAATAGTACCTGTGACCAAAATAATTTTGTTCATAGATTCTATATGACCTATAGTAATATATTGTTCTAATTTTAAAACCTTCCTTGTAATCAGCATCAGGGTAAGTACCATTGCAAACCCTGAAAAAACAGCTCCGGCTACAAAGTATGGTGGAAATATAGTCGTATGCCATCCAGGAATAACGGAAGTGGCGAAATCAAAACTTACAATTGTGTGTACTGATAATACTAAAGGAGTAGCAAGACCAGCTAATACTAATGACAAAGCTTCAAATCTCTGCCAATGCTTAGCGGACCCCGTCCATCCAAAACTGAGAAAATTATATATTCTCTTTCTCAGACCTGTAGCTCTGTCCCGAATCGTGGCAAAATCGGGTACCAATCCTGAATACCAGAATAAGAGGGACACTGTAAGATATGTGCTGATCGCAAATACATCCCATAACAAGGGTGAATTAAAATTGGGCCAAAGTGAACCTCTTGTATTTGGATATGGAAAGATAAAAAATGCCATCCAAACTCTTCCCATATGTATGACCGGAAATAACCCGGCGCACATAACAGCAAATATGGTCATCGCTTCCGCAGCCCTGTTGACTCCAGTCCGCCACTTCTGTCTGAAAAGTAGAAGAATCGCTGATATCAAGGTGCCGGCATGACCGATACCAATCCACCAAACGAAATTGGTAATATCCCAACCCCAGCCTATAGTCCTGTTTAGATCCCACGTGCCGATACCATGCCAAATCGTCCAAAGGATACAGAATACCCCAAAGAGTAAAACATGAACAGAAATAAGGAATGCTATCCACCACAATCTTGTAGGAGCCTTTTCAGTAGAGCGTACCAGATCAACCGTAATATCGTGATACGATTTGCCGCCTTCTATTAACGGCTCTCTAATTGGACTAACTGTTGCACTCATATTCGCAATATGCTTTTATGCTTCAAGTGATTCATCCCTGTTATGCACTTTCATAGTGTATTGCACAGATGATCTCACATTAATTTCTTCTAATACGATCATATTCAATGGTGATTCAAACTTTTCAGCAAGCTCACCATGATGGTCATTTTGGTCCCCAAACGTGATTGCTCCTGTCGGACATGATGTCTGACACGCCGTTTTCACATCATTATCTTTTAACCGTCTGGTTTCTTTCTTAGCAGTCAACTTCCCTTCCTGAATTCGTTGAACACAGAAACTGCATTTCTCAATCACTCCCCTTGTTCTGACTGTAACATCAGGATTAAGTACCATGCGCGTTAAATTATCAGCGCCATAAGGAACCTCCTCATTATTTACTGTAACCTGGTTAGCAGGGAAAAGGTCCGCAGTCGTATAATCCAGCCAGTTAAATCTTCTCACTTTATATGGGCAGTTATTGGCACAATACCGGGTACCAATACATCTGTTATAGGTCATTTGATTAAGACCTTCAGAACTGTGGTTGGTTGCATTTACCGGACACACATTCTCACAAGGAGCATTATCACAATGCTGGCACATCATGGGTTGGTAAACCACGCTTGGATTATTGACATCACCAAAATAGTATCTGTCAATTCGCAACCATGCCATTTCCTGATGTCTTGACACTTGCTTTTTACCGACAACCGGTACATTATTCTCAGCCATACATGCCACAGTACATGCGCCACATCCTGTACATGCGTTCAAATCAACATGCATTCCCCAATGATGTCCCTGGCTGTATTTCTCAGCTACATAAGCACTGTATGGGTAAAGTGTCTCTTTATTCAGGCTTTCATGATGTTCTCTCTCGTGATGGAGATCTTCAACGGCTTGTTCAAGATTATCGACATGCGTATGTCTGATAATCGAACGTTCAGTTAAAGAACCCTGAAATCCAGCGAATATATTACCATATCCAGGTGCTAAGGTCGTCTCATCTGCGTTGATCGTGTCACCATCAGCATTGGGCGCTGTCACACCCATTGTATGATGATATTGCACAGAGCTATAATGTTCTTCTGCTCCTTTTGAAGTACTTACAGAGACATCTGAAGAACTATATTTTGCTCTTCCATTATCAAATGATACAACAGGATTAACATCAACCCCGATACCAACTGCGCAAGCTCCTCCTGCCTTTCGGCCATAGCCCAATGCAAGTGCTACGGTACCTTTCATTTGTCCAAATTGCTGTACGACAGGTACCCTAAATGTTTGGCCATTTATAGTAACATCTGCCAGATCGCCATCTTTTAGACCGTTAAATCCTTTAAATTTCTTTACGCCATCAAAGTCCACAGGTACTGCCAGATAATTACCCCATGCGCAGCGTGTAACAGGGTCCGGCATTTCTTGTAACCAGGGGTTATTAGAATACTGACCATTAGATATGCTCACTGATTCTGTTAACTGAACTTCCAATTCGCTTGAAGCAGGTGTCGATATCCCGCCCATGGCTGCAGCAGCATCAACAGTCGCACCACTGGTAATGATGGACTCTTCTGATCCTGAATGGAATATTCCGTCGTGCAATGTCTTATCCCAAAATGCCTGGAAACTTAGATAATCTGTCTGCTGACCAAAAAATGAATCTTCCCAATTTGATTTCAGATATTCATAATAAGGCTGATCACTTCCTGATTGCACATTTGAGCTTTCCCCCCAGGTTAAGAATGAATGACCTGCCTGACGTGTGTCAAATAATGGTGAAATAGTGGGTTGGATCAGTGATATACTTCCTTTTTTAGGTTCTGCATCCCCCCAACTTTCGAGACCATGATGGACAGGAGCAATAATGTCACAAGTCAATGTAGTCTCATCATTATTATAGGAAAGCCCGATTCGATTCTCGACTGTAGTTAATGCGTCTTGTAATCCTTCAATCCCGCTATATTCATATAGTGGGTTACACTTGTGATAAATCACAGTATCAACGGCTCCACTATTTATCTCAGAAACGAGTGTAGTTAATCCACGCTCATCCCCTTGTCTTTGCAAAGAGTGATTATCAAATGACATCGTGTGGCCATAATTACCCAAAGAAATATTGAGTGCATTGACCAATAATTGTTCTGATGTATTATTGCTGGAACTTACGATAATAGAAGTTCCTTTATGTGCATTGAGTTGGCCTGCTAACTGCTTCAATGAGTTTTCTGCGGCACTATTTAGTCCGGCAGATCTAGTCCCAAGTCCATTTACTTGTTGATACAAATAGGCCAATGCTGCTCCCTGCTCAGAAGGCTTCACCAAAATACGATTATCGGCATTGGATCCGGTCATCGACATATGAGCTTCAACCTGGACATGCTTGGACATTTTGGCGTCCTTGACATTGTTTATTTTTCTGCCTTTGGCATAGTCATGTGCATATTCTATAGGCGAGATCCACGATCCGAGAAAATCCGCATTAAAACTCACGATATGAGTCGCCTTGTCAAAGTGATAACTTGGAATAACACGGGCACCAAAAGTTTGTCCATTTGCTTCAAGCATTGCTGCTGAGGAGACCGGATCATAAGTAACTATTGATGCGTTTGGGTATTTAGTGGTAAATTCAGCTAAAGCCCTTTTATCCGTTGGGCTAAGCATGGTATGTGTCAAAACTCTGATACCTTTTGCCGAAGCACAGATATTTCGAACTTTGTCATCAACCTGATTCCATGTCACCTTCTCTCCGGAAATGGTCGGGTGCTTAATTCTGTTGACATCATAAAGAGCAAGGACAGATGCCTGGGCCCGGGCAGAAGTACCGCCATGGGTAACCCCAGATAAAGTATTGCCTTCTATCTTAATCGGACGGCCTTCCCTGGTCTTAACCAGTACAGAACAATAATCCCCTCCTTCGACAAAGGAAGAGGCATAGTAATTAGCTACACCCGGAACTATTTCATCAGGTTTAATCACATAAGGAATCGCTCTCTTCACAGGAATATCGCATCCTGCTGCCATCGTAGCCGCACCAAGTCCAAAACCCATCATTTTAAGGAAATCTCTACGATTGCCTCCTATATTATCTACGACCTCCTGATCTCCCAGTGATTCGATCAAAGATGGATTTTGAATTTCATTTTGGGCATCACGAAGAAACTCCTGGTCTCCTGAGAGATCCTTTTCCCCTATCCAAATACCACTAAATTTTGTGTTCATCTAATTGATGTATATAATTTAGTAATGACACTTTTGGCACTCAAGTCCGCCAATGTCCTCTACTGTAATTTTTTCTTTTTCTCCTGTAGCCAGTTGTGCGTGATAAGCCTCATAGCTGGCGTAATATTCGTTTCCTTCGAATTTTACTTCGGTCTGTCTGTGACAATTAATACACCAGCCCATACTCAATGGCGCATCTTGCACCATTGTCTCCATGGCTTCTACCTTTCCATGACATGACTGACATTCCACCTGACCTACTGTGACATGTTGCTCATGGCTAAAGTAGACATGGTCTGGCAAGTTGTGTACCCTGGTCCATTCTATAGGTCCCGGAATTTGTTTTTTCTGTTCATTGGTAAGCGATTCTTTGATACCCGTCCATTGTGCTTCAACGATTCTGGATCCTTTCTTATCCAAGTCCTCAAGTCCTGCCTCATCAAGATAGGTGTCAGTGATCCACTTAGTGTATATCGCCTTTATCTCGGACTCATCTAAAGATGTATAATTATCTATATACTGTCCCGAATTAGGATCATATCCTATTGAAGCATAGATTTTAGTTAACTCCGCAGTGCCATATTCCGATCCTATTTGGATAGCAGAGTGACAGTTCATACAAGTATTAGCAGCGGGTATCACCGAATGTTTTGATCTTCGGGCGCCATCATGACAATATTGGCATTCTATTTTATTAACTCCTGCGTGTGTTTCATGGGAGAATTTAATAGGCTGCTCGGGTGCATATCCTTGCTGCCGGCCAAAATTTATAGCATTTGTCACTGTATTGTAACCAGCAATAACAATTAAGCCAAATATTAAAAATGACACGACACGCTTCGTAAATACCCGTTTTAAGAATGGTTTTTCTTCATATACTTCACCATCTTTAGTGGCGACCATTTTATCCAGGCTACCAATAATCCTCATCAGGATTAATGCCAAAGCACCGAGAATAAGAAAGAGTATCCAGTAAAGCCAATTGTATTGCCCAGAATTATCGGCTGATGTTACAGGGGCACCGGGAGTGCCAGTTTCTTTCGGTATCAACTGGTCATCGACATACAAGAAAAGAGATTCGATCTCCTCATCTGTTAAAGTAAAGCTCTGCATGACAGCAGGCTTCCATTCATCCCATAATTCTACCGCCCGCGGATGCTTGACGACGTTGATCATGTTTGCGGAATTCCTTACCCATGCGTATAAATCCTCGCGTGGGTAATCCGCCCATCTTTCTTGCAAGCCACCAAGTGCAGGACCGGTAGCTTTCGTCTTCATATCCTTAGCATGGCATTGTGCACATACATTACGAAAAAGTGTCTTCCCTGCATCAACACTCGGCTGAGCGAATAGGGATGACGAAAACAATAGAAATAGGAGAAAGTAAAAATGCTTATGCCAAGATGATGTCATTGTACCTTCGTTACAGATATAATTTGGAGCCATATGACCCTGATTTCGCCGCAAAAATAACCTTCCAACCATATTTATTACAATAATCACAGGGACCTATTCTTATTAAGATTTAATACAAATAATCATACTGATACTGCCGCCCTAATATGCGGGTGCGGGTCATAATTCCGTAAAGTAAAGTCTTCATATACAAAGTCCTCAATCTCCCTGACATTTGGATTGATTCGCATCGTGGGAAGACTCCGAGGCGTACGCTCTAACTGCTGCTTAGCCTGCTCAAGATGATTATTATATAAATGAACATCCCCAAAGGAATGAATAAACTCTCCAACTTCCAGATTACATACCTGCGCAACCATCATTGTAAATAAAGCATAAGAAGCTATATTAAATGGTACACCTAAAAATGTATCTGCTGATCTTTGATATAACTGGCAAGATAATTTTCCATCCGAAACAAAGAATTGGAAGAGACAGTGACAAGGCATGAGTGCCATATCGGGTAGTTCGGCCACATTCCATGCACTTATAATAATCCTTCTGGAATCCGGATTATGCTTTATCAAGTCAATCGCATCCGCCAACTGATCATATACCGCACCATTGACTCCTTCCCATCTTCTCCACTGTTTGCCATAGACAGGGCCCAGATCACCTTGCTCATCAGCCCATTCATCCCAGATCCTGACCTTATTATCTTTTAGGTACCCCACATTGGTATCACCCTTAATAAACCATAGCAGTTCGTGAATAATCGACCGTAGGTG
>JAJCYJ010001017.1 GCA_029262975.1 Saprospiraceae bacterium | reverse complement strand
AGAAGTTGAAAACTTGAATCGCATAAAAGATTCAGCGGTCCGTAGCCTGGCGGATGAAGTGATCGACTCTTTGCCGCACGGATATGACCAGGAATTGGGAAGAAGATTTAAAAAAGGCGTTGAACTTTCAGGAGGGCAATGGCAAAAGATAGCTTTGGCAAGAGCCTACATATCTGATGCACAAGTAATCATACTGGACGAACCGACTTCAGCACTTGATGCCCGGGCAGAATATGAAGTCTTCCAAAGATTTATTGGACTGACAGAAGATCGAACAAGCATAATAATTTCACACCGGTTTTCGACTGTTAGGATGGCAGATCGGATTCTTGTATTGAAAGATGGGAATATCCTTGAGATGGGAACACATGAAGAACTGCTTTCTAATCAACTGCTCTATTCCGAATTGTTCGAACTTCAAGCTGCTGGATATAAGGATTGATTCAAGAATCAAGTCGAAGCGGAGCGGAGATCCCGATCAAAGGGCACCAAGCATCGGGATTCAAGAATCAAATTCAAAGTTCAAAGTTCAAAATTCAAAATTCAAAATTCAAAGTTAGCCCTTGTAGGACACATTACACCATTCAAGGCACCAAGGAACATAAGCACTTAAGAACAAAACTCCTAAACCCAATAAAATCCCTAAACTCCTTAAACCCCTTCCGCCTTCGTCAAAAGATAGTGATAAGTACTTAATCTAAGAGAAATTTTGATCCAAATAATTATCTGTTGAATGATAAATAGGACGATGATTCCAATACTCGAAGATAGAATCCGCCAGTCATCTATAAAGCTATGCAAGGCGTATAAAACTATCAATACGAAAAGCACCAACATGAGCGCTGGTAGTAAGAAGATGGTCTTCTTGACACTTGTTTTGATACCCTTTAACACGGAACGAAAGACACTCATTTTATCCCTTATGAGATAAATCCTGCTGTAACAAGAAGCTACAAAGAGATGCACACATACAACAGACCAGAGAAAAAGCAATGCACCAATCCCCCATACTAATGGAGCTTCTGACATTAAATGTTCCATCCAATATCCGAACTTGCTCAAGAAAGGAAGCCAAATAATTGCGCTCAAAATCAAAAGAAGAACGAGGAATATTATTCCAATAAGTACACACCTTCCGAAATATATTGAGCCTCCAATCCAAAACCCAGACCTTTCATTGCGGTGGATGACAGTATACCACATGCCTGCGTGGATAAAAGCAGCGAGCAATAAATAGGTGAGGATAAGCCATCGTACTTGTCCGATCAACGGTGATAATGAAGCACCATGAACATTGAGCAGATCATTTATGACCATGTGGGCATTCCCGAGTCGAATCCCCTCCAATGATACCGAATGACCGATAGATGCATCGATCACCTGATAGACCTGGAGCCCGATTGTTACTGCCAATGTCAATTGAATGAGATAAATCGTTGTCACCAACCTCTTTCTGCCAAAGCCATAAAACAAGAATTTTAAGTTATTCATTACATTAAAAAACTTGTGGATTGAATGGCATTTTGTACCCAATAAATCGATCTGAAGGCATACTTCCAAATACCACCTTTTGATGGCTCGGTCGTATAACTGTTATTGTTAAAATCAATGTCTAGAAAGAGCTTCCGTTTCGGATCTATCTCAACAGATATCAGTTGAACCGGTTTTTCGTAACGCAATAAAAAAACGGTTTGTATCCCGTCCCAGACTTCTTGTGTTGTGCTTCCGTCGCTCCATTTTAACTCGATTTCAAGTGGCACGATCAGATCCCCTTTTCGTTCAAGACGAGCACTACTTTGGAAAAAATCTGAGCGACTATATGATTGAAAAGTCATAGTATCTTTATTATCCTCGTTGACCCATCCTGTTGGTTTGATAGCGATTGAATTAGTAATGTTCGTGACCGCATAATCACAGACTTTCGTATCGTCTAAAACATCAATTAGAAATTGATCTATGACAGGAGATAATACATTCTGGTGTCGATCAAACTCCTTTTGTACAATTTCTACAAAGTCTGCTTTACGGGGATGCGTGAATTGATTTTTCACGAAATACTCTTTCATCATTTCATCAAAATGCTCCTCGCCCAGATATCTTTTCAAAGTCTGAAGTATAGTAGCAGTCTTTGAATAAATTATTCCCTTATAGGCATCATTCACTTTCCATCCGGGCACTGCAATAGGGCTCACCCGGGGGTTTGGCAGACTCGTATATTCGTTGCGGGTAAATGCGCTGTTTCTGACTCGATATCCCAGAAAGTCAGCCAGGGACGCATCTCCATAAGCATCCTCCATAATACAATCTTCATAAAAAGTGACAAATCCCTCGTCCAACCAAGGCTCCTCCTTTTCATTGTTAGCCAGGATTTGCATGAAATATTGATGAGAAAATTCGTGTACGATTAAAGATTCCATCGATCTTATTCCTTTCGGAAATGCATAAAATGAACCTCCCGTTATGTAAGTTGGATATTCCATAAATCCAGATCTCAGGCCGTGTAAAGGCGGATCAAGGATGGTCAGCGTATTATATGGGTATTCGCCAAGATGTTCTTTGAAATAAGAAAGTGAATGCTTCGCTGCTTGCAATAATCTCGGTACCAGATTATGATGTGCAGCAGGTGACAATAATCTTATTTCTACATGTTCCCAAGTATCTTCATATTCTAATAAATTAGGGGAAGCTACCCATCCAAAATCGATCACGTCATGAGCTATAAAACGGGAGACTACCCTTCCGTCTTTTTCTGGCAAGGTCTCCTTGTAAATGTCCCGGCAACCACTCCCGCCCAATACAAACTTTTGATCAGATTCGATGGTCACATCATAATTACCATGATCCCCATAAAATTCCATTTGGCGTAAGAACTGGTGGCAGTTCCAGCCCCAATTTCCGTCTATATCTTGCTCGTATACGCCCATTTTGGGATACCAATGGACAAAGTGGTTAAAATCATGTTCGCCATACCCGGATCGTGCAATTGTCCTGGGAAGTTTTGATTCGAACGATAGAGATAGATTGAGTATGCCACCCGGAAGAACCGGCGAATCAAGCTCTATCTGAAGCACAGATTCATCATGAATATTATTATCATCTGGTTGGACATAAGCTCTTGTGAGATCTTTCCCACCCTGTTGTACCGCCTTTTTTACGCTTACCCATCCCCAATCTTCTGGTTTTCGGTTGCTGAGATCTTGACCCATCACGTTTAACCCCGCCCCGCTTAAATAAGAACTTTGGGAGTTTTTGAATGCATTTAGATACATATATAACCTGACAAAATAGATCGTATCCGGGCTTACATTATGCCAGGTAATGTCCTCTGAGCCGGTTACTTTGTGCTCTTCATGTGTAAAATTGACATCTATTTTATAGTTGGCAATGCGTGGGCTTAGTGCTTCAGTTGTCCTTGTCGGTGCACAATGAATCGAAACTTGTCCCCAAAGATTGGAGGCAAGGAGCAAGAGAATAAAACAAGTAAGACAATGACGCATCGGGCGAAAATAGGAAAGACCCGGGATACAGAAGATAATAGTCTAAAAAATATGTTTTTGGGAGTAATATATTCTTCATAAAGATTTGATTTAGGTTACTACCTTAAGGTCAGCCCTTTGCTGATCTGATCGGACTTTTCTGTCCCAGCTCATCTTAATATATTGCAGAACAGGGCCTTGTTTGAAATGACTAAAGACTGGATAAATACCTTTCTTACAATGATAAAAAAATATTCGGGAGCAATTGATTTTCAGACAATACGCTATATGAAGGCAAACGGAAATATTAAATCTGTTTACATCCATTCATTGGAATGAATAAGCATCGAATAGTTTATCCTTCCTTCCTATCTATCACCTTTAAAAAATCTGACCATTGTTGATCAGTATCAATTTTGATATAGGTATCCAATTTTTTGATTTCGGTACTTAATATACCTAGCCAATCCGCATTGGCGTTGCTGTTAATACTCATGAATCTTTGAATAAGTTACATAATATAGACGCCGGCCATCTCGACAAACACATATTTTTTTCAAAATATTTTAAGATTCTGCACTGAATTCAAAATCGGCAGCTCTAAAGTCTATCTTGTGCACCATAATTAATGATGACTTATGTGGCATTTATACTTGATGGCGGCTTTTTATGCATATGCGGGGATCAGTCATTTCAGAAAACCACGATTCTTTCTTTCTATTACACCCAAATGGGTGCCTGCTCCTGAAAAAGTAAATATTTTAGTAGGCATCATCGAGATCTTATTGGGCATAGGTCTCATTATCCCGGTTACCCGCACCATCGCTGCCTATGGGGTAATTGCCTTATTGATTGCTGTATTTCCAGCTAATCTATTTCATCATCAGAAGGCGCGCAAAAAGGGAAAGCTAGTTATTCCAACCATGATCAGATTGCCATTACAGCTATTGTTGATTTGGTGGGCGACGATTTATATTTAGCGGAAAATCAGAACAAACAGATGTTGTAAGCCATCAATCTATCATGAATTAAATGATTTAGTGAGTCTTCTTTTTGATGACACCTGATTTTCATAAGCAAGGTTCGTAATTTTATGAAGTCAGGAAAATTTCTATTTTTTCATAGGCAGTTGCCATCTATTCCAAATATCACTTAGGTTCACCCCCGTTGCTCCTGACATGATCATTTCTATTTCATCATATTCGTATGCGCGCTGGTTGTGATTGGTCCAATTCAGCAATCCAAGAATAGCATCTTTGAAAGACCTTTGACCGTTGGTTTCTTTTTGAATAAATACATCGAGTTCATGGGCAAAAAGCGCTCCACGTGAAAACAGATTCTTTCCTATCCT
>JAJCYJ010001016.1 GCA_029262975.1 Saprospiraceae bacterium | reverse complement strand
ATTATCCGTTGTCACCCGATAGAATTGTGCCGTTGGTTGGTTATGATAGGTCGTCCAATTTTCACCTGCATCAAAGCTTACTTGTGCAACTCCGTCATCAGCAATGGCCATTCGTGTATTATCATTTGGCGAGATCCAAAGGTCGTGGTGATCACCATGAGGTGTGCCAATTCTTTCAAAGGTTTTACCGCCATCATTGGACCTCCAGAAGCCCACATTGAGGACATAGACCCTGTCCTCATTTTGAGTATCTGCATAAATACGTGAATAATACCATGCCCTCTGACGCAATGACCGGTTAGCACTTGTTTTGGCCCAGGTCTTGCCACCATCATCAGATCTGAATACACCCCCTTCTTCGGCTTCAATTATCGTCCAGATTCGATCTGAATTTAGTGGAGATACAGTGACACCGATGATGCCTAAGACTCCTTTAGGCAGTCCTGGATTATTTGTTAATTGCTCCCATGTATCACCGCCGTCTGTACTTTTCCACAGATGACTACCCGGGCCACCACTATCCATTCTGTATCCATTTCTCTTAATTTGCCATGTAGAAGCGTATATTATCCTGGGGTTATTAGGGTCCAGAATGACATCTACAGCCCCGGCTTTATCACTGACATATAATATTTTCTCCCAGCTACTTCCTCCATCTTTAGACCTATACAGACCTCGTTCTTCATTTGGAATCCATAGATTTCCCATGGCTGCTACATAGACAAGATCAGGATTAGTTGGGTGTACACGCATTCGCCCTATATGCTCAGAACCTTTGAGCCCGATGTGCTTCCATGTCACGCCGGCATCGGTAGATCGCCAAAGTCCATTTCCGGAAGATACATTTCCACGTACTGTTTGTTCGCCTTCTCCTACATAAATGACGTTAGGATCGCTTTCCGCAATGACAATAGCACCGATGGAGCCACCAAAATATCCATCTGATATACATGACCAGGTGTTACCACCATCTTTGGTTTTCCACACACCTCCGCCGGCAGTACCCATCACGTATAGATTTGGGTTGTCAACCACCCCTGCTACCGTACCTGCCCGACCTCCCCGGAATGGACCAATTTGCCGCCATTGAACGGTGTTATAATAAAACTCATCGTAATCTGTATGGTCAGATGATAATTGAGCAGCGCTATCAGAAGTTGATAAAATTCCGATAACGAGTACCATAAAGTAAAGTCGAAAAGAAAGTAGCAATCTCATAATAAGTAGGTTAATATATGGACAGACAAGATAGTTAATGAACCGGGATTTACTGACCTCTGACAATAGAGTTGTGGTAAATATTTATCGCTCGCCATTGATTGGACTCAATCAGGACTTGACCAATTATTTGTGGAGACAATATTTATCGCCTGAAACGGCATACTTAATTATGAACGATTAAGAGGTTTGATATTTGGAATGTCCTATTAATTCCACCATACAGCATAGCCACGCTTTTTAAGACTTTCGGCTAAACTGGCTTCCAAACTAATAGCGCGGGCTTTTGTCAATGGATTTAGGGGAGCATAGAGACTGGGTCTTAAATATCGGCCATATTTCTCAACAAAATTCGATGATATCTTTATCCCTTTTTTATTTCTATAACCGTTGATGTGTTTATTAAATCGTTCTTCAGGTGTATGACTGGTCATACCCACATAAAGACAACTTGAAGCGCCACGATAATGAAGATTGGCATTGCGAAACTTCTTGCTTTCACGCCACACTCTTTTGTCAAGTTCGACAACATATACGTGATGACTTAATCGCTCTGTCTTTTGTCTGGGCAAATTGAATAATTTCTATTAAAAGTAAGCTCAAAAACAAAGCCAGATTTTATGTAAGCAGATGCTATAGCTATTTAAGAATAAAAACAAGAGTCTACGTTCTCTCATATCCTACCATCGTTGGGCGTATGTTGCACCTGCGACCTCACAAAGGAATATGCATTTAAAATAATGAGCGTTGTCGGATGTCACCATTTTTGAAATGATCAAAAATGCTACCAACTGGAATTGATTTTGATAAGAAACTAGTGTTTTGCAAACCACTGCTAACATTTTACGACACGGGTACCGATTTAAGTTCTAATAAATGATATAGATAATTGAAAAGGCAATTTTAGTTGTAGAACAAAATCTATAACAAAAGTCAATTCATCAAAAGATCTTATTATATTCATTGCTTTCCTCACTTCAATTTGATAAAAAATAATGATTCCAGTTCCATTTACTAATATTGCTGTTTCTCTCTCCGGTGGGGGTTATCGTGCCACAGCTTTTCATTTAGGGGCATTGTCATACCTCGATTCTACGGAACATGAAGGTGATCGCCTTATTGAACAAGTGAAAGTTATTTCGACGATTTCTGGTGGCACTTTAACCGGTGTCATGTATGCTTTAAAGTTAGCGGAAGGAGGAGATTTTAAGGATTGTTATTATAGATTATATAAATTGCTTTTTGATGATAAACTAGTTGATCATGCTCTTGACAAACTGAATAATCCAGGGAGCTGGAAGAATAAACATAAATCAAGGGATTTGATCAATGCCTTTGCAGAAGTTTATAACGAACACTTTTATGATGAAGCTACTTTTGCCAAATTATTCGACTCAGATAAATCACACCTGACCGATGTTATATTTGGATCATCAGAATTTACTTATGGCATTCAATTCAGATTTCAGAAAGAACATGGTAATGGTAAATTTGGAAATGGCTATCTGAATTTTCCGGACAAGGTGTCCCGCGAAATCAGGTTAGCAGACGCTGCTGCAGCTTCGAGTTGTTTTCCAGGTGGTTTTGAACCCCTGGTGATGCCTACTGATTTTGGAAATGGTCCTGATAGTTTAGTTGATAAAACATGGTGTTCAAAATACAACAAGGACGATCAATGTCAAGATACAGCTATTGTTGATGGGGGAGTCATTGATAATCAGGGAATAGAAGGGGTGAAACTTGCAGAAGCAAGACATACAAATGATGATGGTCCATTTATTGGAACATATATTGTCTCAGATGTATCTGGTGAAATGATGGCGCCATACGAAGTGCCGAAGTTTACACATAATCATTTTAAAAATTTCTTTTCTTTTAATACAATCAATTTGATATTAGGAGCAGTATTGATACTGACTGTCGTTGGTCTATATTGTTGTTCTCTTCCTATTTGGGGTATTATTATAGCTTCGAACATTCTTATATCGATTATAATTTGGTTTATTGTCTTTTACTTTATTATGTCTTATGTAAAAGACGCCGTTTCATCTTCTTTTTCAGGTAATAATTTGCCCGAAATTCTAAAGGATTTAAAAGTATTGTTACGGACGCCGGTATATATATTAATGTACCTGGTTAAGTTCAGAATCTCATCCGTTTTAAAGATGGTCATGGACGTTTTTCTAAGAAGAATTAGAAGATTACAATTAGATTCTCTCTATGCAAGCCCCGATTGGAATTATAGATTTAAGTCCAATTACATATATTCT
>JAJCYJ010001015.1 GCA_029262975.1 Saprospiraceae bacterium | reverse complement strand
GGTATTGACTGGGAAACCATTGAACCTGATGACCCATGGTCCTATATTGGCTATTGGGGAGACCATCAGATAATCTATTTATTAAAACTCCTGGAGATAAGTGAAAAATACAACCCCGGTAAATTGATCAATTTGTTCGATCAGGAGCTCTTCGTTTATGCCAATGTGCCATACAGAATCAAAGGTTATCAGGATATCCTAAAGAATCCAAAAGATACTATTGAATTTGACGAAAAGGAAGATAAGCGAATACGTGAAGAGATAGAAAAGCAGGGAGCTGATGGAGCTTTGCTTCGCAGCAAAAATGAAGCAATTTATCACGTGAATTTTTTAGAAAAGATATTGGCCACGGTATTAGCTAAAATTTCTAATTTAATTCCCGAAGCTGGTATCTGGATGAATACACAGCGGCCTGAATGGAATGATGCTAATAACGCCCTGGTCGGTAATGGGGTGTCCATGGTGACCCTTTATTATTTAAGAAGATTTCTTAAATATTTTGAACAATTATTGCATGATTGCACATTGGAAGAAGTACAAATTTCTTGTGAACTAGTAGATTTTTATAGTCGTGTGGTTGACTCATTAAATAAAAACCAGGAATTCTTAAACGCTAAAATAAATGATAAAATTAGAAAATCTATTTTAGATGATTTAGGGCAAGCCGCAAGTGATTACAGAATCCATGCCTATCAACATTCCTTCAAGGGAGAAAAGACAGGGATGTCAATTAAAGGGTTGAGCAAATTTATCAATTTGAGTCTTCGCCACCTGGAACATTCTATCGATGCCAACAAAAGAGTTGATCAATTATACCACGCTTATAATTTAATGACTGTAAATAGTGAGGAGCAGGTATCTATCTCGTATTTGAGTGAAATGCTTGAAGGGCAAGTAGCCGTTTTGAGTTCGGGCTACTTATCCTCAGAAGACGTATTGGAACTTCTGGACAGTCTTAAATCCAGCGCGCTATTCAGGGAAGATCAATATAGCTATTTACTATATCCTAATAAGAATCTACCTGGATTTTTAGAAAAAAACATAATACCTAAAGAAAGTGTAAGTGCTTCTAAATTAATTTTCCAATTGTTAAATGATAAAAACGTACAGATCGTAGAAAAGGACATCAATGGTAGCGTGCATTTTAATGGAAATTTTAAGAATGCGATTGATCTTGATCAAGCTTTAGATGATCTGCTAAATACGAAATATGCTCCGCTTGTTCAAAGTGAAAGACAATTGATCCTTCAAATTTTTGAGAACGTCTTCAACCATAAGTCCTTTACTGGGCGGTCAGGGACCTTTTACGGTTATGAAGGATTGGGATCCATATATTGGCACATGGTCTCGAAATTGCTATTGGCGGTTCAGGAATGTTGTCTGAAGGCAATCGATGAAAAGAAAAGTGAAGAGGTTGTCCGCAGACTGTTGAAGCATTACTATGAGATCAATGAGGGAATTGGTGTACACAAATCCCCTGAACTTTATGGTGCTTTTCCTACAGACCCATATTCACATACACCTGCCGGTAAGGGGGCACAACAACCTGGAATGACAGGTCAGGTGAAGGAGGATATATTGAGTAGATTTGGAGAATTAGGTGTGCTAGTCCAAAATGGCGTGCTCACTTTTAATCCTAATTTATTAAGGAAAAGTGAGTTTATTACAGAACCCGGAATGTTCAATTACGTTGATGTTCATCTGCATAAAAAACAAATCCATTTGGAAGTATTCAGTCTTTGTTTTACGTATTGCCAGGTGCCTGTAGTTTACAGGATGAGCCAGGCAAATAGGGTAGAAGTACAATTTTGTGACGGTAGCTCTACGAAATTTGAATCACTGATGCTGGATCTTGTAACAAGTAAACAGGTCTTTGAACGAGCAGGTAGAATTAGCCGAATAAATGTTGACATCAAGAAGTCATTTTTACAATAGACTAAATGTATGAATGCTTTGAAATGAATTTTAAAATACAAAAGCTGACAAAAGTGAAATTCGAATTATGGAATTTGGTGAATAATGGAATATTTGATGGATTAACACAAAATGGAAATCCAATAGGAAAAACTTATAATGGAGATAAAGAAGACCTGTTAAAAGATGCCCTTGCGCCTCCTTCAAATAAAATGGTAAGTGCTAACGAGGATTCAAAAAATCAATAAATAATAATCACAACTCAAAACACATAATTATGTCTACAACGACACATAAAGTACCATACAGTCAAAAAATTGCTTTCGGAATCGGAATGCTTGCTAATCAGATGTTTCCGGCGGCACTCGGAATATTTATGGTCGTCTTAGTACAAGACCTAGGCTTTCCGGGATGGATGTGGGGCGTGATATACTTCTTACCCAGGATATTTGATACGTTTACTGACCCCATTATGGGTTATATATCTGATAATACAAGATCGCGTTGGGGACGACGACGACAATATGTATTTATTGGGGCCATAATTATGGGTCTTGCATTTGTGATCATGTGGCAATTATACAGAGCAGATGGTCTTAATTATAATTTTACTTATTTCTTGCTTTGGTCTTTTGTATTTTATTTAGGCCTGACCATTTTTAGTGTGCCTTATGTAGCTATGGGTTA
>JAJCYJ010001014.1 GCA_029262975.1 Saprospiraceae bacterium | reverse complement strand
TATTAAAGAAAATATAGTAAAACTCATAAGTCATTGACAACTCAAATTAAAATTTTATAAAATGAAATATCCTAATTTCCCAAATACCCGGAGAGCATTTATAAAAAATACAGGTATTGGTATTGGTATCAGTGCAATAGGCACATCAGCTTATCCATATACCAATTTATTTCAAAAAGAAGTACAGCCAAACAAGAAATTAGGCGTAGCATTGGTAGGCCTTGGATATTACGCGACGCACAAAATCGCACCTGGATTGGTTGCATCAGAATATTGTACACTCAAGGGTATTGTTACAGGTACGCCATCTAAAGAAAAAGAATGGATAGCTAAATATAGTCTGCCAAAGAAGAATATTTACAACTACGACAATTTCGATAAAATCGCGGAAAATGATGAAATCGATATCGTCTATATTGTTCTCCCAAATGCCATGCATGCCGACTTTGTAATCCGCGCAGCCAAAGCAGGTAAACATGTCATATGTGAGAAGCCCTTTGATATCTCTGTTAAAAAAGCCGCTGCTGCAGTCGATGCATGTAAGAAAGAAGGAAGGCTTCTACAAATCGGCTACCGATGTCAATATGATCCATATCATCAGGAGCTGATGCGCGTCGGTCAATCGAAAGAGTTAGGTAGTATCAAAGTTATCAGATCAGGTCATTCTTTCTTCGGTGTACGGGGCAGTAACTGGAGATATACGGATAAAGCTCTTGCAGGTGGTGGACCGCTCATGGATGTCGGCGTTTATTGTATTCAGGGGGCGCGTTATGCTACCGGAGAAGAACCCCTGGCAGTAAGTGCTACTGCTTATAACACCTATCCAAATCTCATGGATGGGATGGAAGAAACAATTCTCTTTTCTATGGAATTCCCGAGTGGAGCCGTTGCCAATATTGCTTCAAGTTATGCCGCCCGTGCCAACTTTATAGATGTAAGTGCAGAAAAAGGTAGCTATGGACTTGGACCTGCTTATGGTTACGATGGTGCTCAAGGGTATATCCAAGGGGATAAAATGAGCTTCCAGGCCAAAAATCAACAAGCCGCCCAAATGGATGCATTCGCATTAAATATTCAAAATAATACTCCCGTGAAAGCCTCCGGTGAGGACGGTCTCCAGGATATGAGGATTATTGAGGCATTATATAAATCAGCCAGTCAAAATGGAACCCGGGTAAAATTATAAAATGAAGATTATTAAAAAATCTCTTTGTCAGGATGTCTAAAAATCAATGGAGTAACCGACTTTCATTTATCATTACAACTTCGGCATTTTCCGTAGGCCTTGGCAATATTTGGCGTTTTCCATATATCGCAGGTGAAAACGGAGGAGGTGCCTTCTTGTTGATTTATCTTATTCTTATTCTTGTGATTGGAATTCCCTTAATGATAATTGAAATAGGGCTAGGAAGAATGTCACAATCATCACCGCTTACAGGATTTTCATCGTTAAGTAATAATTCTAATTGGAATATTGTCGGCTGGCTTGGCTTTCTTTCCAATTTTCTAATTATGTCTTTTTATGTTATGATCCTGGCGTGGATTCTAATTTATTTTAAAGAAAGTCTAAATGGCCACATTTCAAATTTATCAATAAATGAGCTTCCCGGTCATTTTGATGAGATATCGTCCAATATAAGTTCAGTGATTTTTTTCATTCTATTAATTATGATTACTTCGGTATATATTGTCAGAAAAGGGCTTCAAAATGGACTTGAAAAATATGCCAAATTCATGATGATCGGTCTCGTTGCTATAATAATGGGTCTTTGTATCTGGGCAGGTACGTTAGAAAATGCCGCTAAAGGATATAAATGGTTTTTAACGCCTGATTTTTCTAAAATTACCATGTCTACTATATTACAAGGAATAGGACAATTGTTCTTTTCCATTGGTGTAGGTATGGCTATTGCCTTTTCATTTGGATCCTATACCAAGAAAAATGAAAACCTGATTACCAGTACCTCATGGATAGTTTTGACAGATACAATATTTGCCATTTTAGCCGGCTTGTTAATATTTCCAATCATATTCAGTTTTAACTTATCTCCCGATTCAGGGCCAAACTTGGTATTTATCACAATGGCAGCAGCATTTGGTAAATTAACCTATGGCCCATGGATAGGTGCCACATTCTTTCTATTGTTGTTTTTAGCAGGCTTTACTTCTCTTATCTCATCAATTCAAGGTCTAAAGGACAGTGTACAGGATAGATTTAAAATATCTTCCTGGCGCTCATTAATTATTGTCTCCCTGGGTTTAACAACAGGATCTATACCGGTTGTATTATCGTATACGGAAGATCCCTTATTGATCGCAGGGATGCATATGTTTGATTTTCTAGATTATGTTACCAACTCGCTCATGTTGCCCATTAGTGGATTGTTAATAGCCATCTTTGGGGCTTATGTTATTGGTTTCGACAAACTAAAAAAGCATTTGGAACTGGGAGCAGATGGTATTATAATTAACAGCAACTGGAAATATATTATACAGTGGATCATTCCAGGTTCTATTCTGCTAATTCTATTAAACGGTCTATTACAAAATTAGAAATTGTAAAATGCAAAAATACGATTTCCTGGTCGTGGGTGGAGGAATATTTGGAATTTCAAGTGCTATAGAGTTAGCAAGGAGAAACTATAAAGTAGGACTCATCAATCCTGATACCCTACCCCACCACCTCGCTGCTTCAACTGATGTCAGTAAGGCGGTGCGAATGGAGTACGGTTCAGATATCGAGTATTTTAAAATGGCGGAAATCTGCATCCGCAAGTGGAGGGAATGGAATGATATCCTAGAAGAAAAAATATTCCATGAAGTAGGCTTTTTAATGCTTTGCAAAAAGAAAATTGAAAGCGATAAAAATTCATATGAAAGGCATAGTCTTAACTATCTTATTGCTAATGGATACAACCCTGAACGACTAAATAGTGCTGCACTTAAAAATAGATTTCCAGCAGTAAATACAGAGATTTATACAGATGCATGTTATAATCCTGTAGGGGGTTACGTAAAGTCTGGAAAAGCCATTGAAGCGTTAGCCCAATATGCCAGAAAACTTGGAGTTGATATACATGAAGGTCAGACCGCTCAACAATTATTGCATGAAAATGGAAAATTGATAGCTGTCAAGACACAAGAAAATGCAACCTTCCATTGTGGACATGCCATCATCGCTGCAGGTCCTTATACACCTTATTTATTACCCGAACTAAAACCATTCATGAAAGCGACCGGGCATCCGGTTTTTTGGTTAAAGCCTAAAGATCCTTTACTTTATGCTACTCCAAAATTAACGGTGTTTATGGCTGATATTTCTAATACCGGTTGGTATGGCTTTCCATTCCTTCCAGAACATGGAATCGTTAAGGTGGCCAGGCATGCAAGTGGCTTAATTATGGATCCGAATAAGGATGACAGATACGTAAGCAAAGATGAGATCCGGCAGATGAGAACTTTCATCGCCACTACTTTTCCAAGTTTACTCAATGCGCCTCTTGTATATACAAGACGTTGTCTATATGCAGATACTCTAGATGGTCACTTTTGGATCGATCAGCATCCAGAGATCAAAGGTCTTACTATTAGTACCGGAGGTAGTGGTCACGGGATGAAAATGGGGCCCATAATAGGTGAAATGACTGCAGACGTCGCTGAAGGCAAGGTTCATCAGTTTTCAAAAAGATACAGATGGCGTCATTTGAATCCAAATACATTGCAATCGGAAGAAGCAAGAAATATTGATCGAGCAAAAATATAAACAAGAATCAATTAATATATTCTAATTGTCAATGT
>JAJCYJ010001013.1 GCA_029262975.1 Saprospiraceae bacterium | reverse complement strand
AACTCCCAAATAAAAAGAGGCTTATAATCAGTATCCTGAACATCTACTTTCAGATAAATATGTAAAATCCCCAATCCTGCGTCGGATATTCACAAATTAATTCATTCGAATGATAGTAGTTGGTTCATTTTGTATTATTCAGTAATTTTTCTGCAAAAAATGCTACGCAATCCTTTAATCGCTAATTTTTCGCTCTTCTTACTTCATAATCGATGTTAATAAGGATATATATAAAGTTTAGTGGGATGGTCATGGCTTGAATATCAAGCTTTCACACATTTATAGTGATGTACTTTGATATTCTTAAAAAAGGTCAAACAGTATCATCGATAACATTATCGGCTCACCCTTCCACTGGCATCGCCTGTCATCAATTTTTCTACTTCTTCTTTGGTCGCCAGATTGGCATCTCCGTAAATTGTATGTTTCAGACATGATGCGGCAACAGCAAAATCCAGAGCTTTCTGATCTTCCTTATAAGTCTTCAACCCGTATATCAGTCCACCCATAAAACTGTCACCACCGCCGACTCGGTCAACAATATGTGTGATTTGATAAGTAGAAGTTTCTAATAATTGATCTCCATTATAAAGTACCCCAGACCAAGAATTATGTGAAGCACTTATCGATCCGCGAAGCGTAACAATTACTTTTTTACATCTTGGAAACCGCTCCATCAATTTTCTGCAAACCGAAATATATGCTTTGGAATCAATCGAATCTCCCTTTGTAACATCTACCCCATCCGGATGAATATCAAAATGCTTTTCAGCATCTTCTTCATTGCCAAGTATAATATCACAGCCTGCCACCAGTTCCGGCATTACTTCTGATGGCGCCTTACCGTAATTCCATAAATTTTTTCGGTAATTGAGATCGGTAGATACGGTAATACCTAATTCATTGGCTTTTTTGATTGCTTCAAGACATGCTTCCGCAGCACCCTGGGAAATAGCAGGTGTTATGCCCGTCCAATGAAACCAGTCGGCATCTTTAAATACTTCATCCCAGTCCACCATGCCGGTCTTAATCGTGGAAATTGCTGAGTAAGCGCGATCATAAACCACTTTGCTTCCCCGACTAACAGCACCTATCTCCAAAAAGTATATGCCAAGTCGTTCGCCTCCCCTAAGTATATGTGACACATCGACATTTCTTTTGCGCAATTCCATGATAGCACATTCTCCAATGTCGTTCTTAGGTATACGACTGACAAATGTTGCAGGCACACCATAGTTGGCAAGAGATACCGCTACATTACTTTCTCCTCCACCGTATACCACGTCAAAAGAATAAGCTTGCGAAAAACGCCTCATATCAGGAGGCGTTAATCGAAGCATTATTTCTCCAAAACAAACTACCTTTTTCATATCTACAAACTTAGCAAATCTTCACTTTAAGAGAATGCCAATCCACCATTAATATCAAAGTTTGCTCCTGTTACGAAGGAAGTCTCAGTTGACGCCAGGCAAGCGACAAGATTTGCTACTTCATCAGGGGTTCCCTCCCTTCTTAAAGGTGTTTTGCCAGCAACACTTTCCCGGACATTATCTGGTGTAAAAGTATCATGAAAGGTTGTCGCAATCATACCCGGACACAGCGCATTTACTCTTATTCCTTTTGGACCTAATTCTTTAGACATGGAACGTGTAAAGGTCATTACGGCACCTTTGGAAGTAGCATATGCTGATGCACCACCTCCACCACCATCACGTCCGGCCTGTGAAGCCAGGTTGATTATTGATCCTCCTTTTGGCATATGCGGCACAGCGGCCTTATGCATCATAAAAACAGATTTCAGGTTTAGTGCCATTAGATGATCCCAAAACTTTTCATCCATTTCACATAACGTCTTACGCGCCACCAATCCTCCAGCATTATTAACCAAAATATTAACTTCCTCGCCAAGTGCACTTCGTGTTTCTTCAACCAGACGAAAGCACTCATCCCATTTAGTAAGGTCAGCTTTTACAATTATTGCCTCACCCCCAGCATCTTTTATCATACTCAAAGTCTCTTCAGCATCAGCAGGCGAATTATAATAATTAATAGCAACTTTCGCACCCATAGATGCTAATTTGAGTGATATAGCTCTTCCTATATCTCTTCCTCCTCCTGTTACAATTGCAGTTTTTCCTGTTAATTCCATATTTATAATATTTTATTTTAATTCAGTTAATTATCTTTTTTTTAATTCAACTCTATTTATAGTTCCACCTAAAAAGAATATAGCACCGACACCTAAAGGAACTAATAATGCACTTAATAAAAATACCGGTGTATAACTTGATTTAGAAATTACCGGTTTCACCAAGACCGAGAAGTACTCTAAAAAATGTGAAACTTGCCGCTGTTGAAGCTAACGCATGAAGCATCGCAGCAGCTGACCAAATTATTATGGATCCTATAAATCCCAATTTCGTTCCAATTATATCGTATATCCTGCCAGATACTCCTTTACTGATCGCATAGGCAATTGTAAAGAAGAATGCTATAGACGCATATACATGCTTGGATTGATCTCTCAGTCCAATGTCCTTAGCAATTTCTGGCCATAAAATACCAAGCGCTTGCCGATCTATATAATTGATCACAGTAGCAATAGCTACTAAACCTAAAATCCACCATCTTAATCCTTTAATTTTTATTCTGATTTTAAATCCTGCCAATTATAAAAAGTCCTCTCTGGCCGGGCTAAAAACATCGACAAGAGTCCCTGCCTTTTTGCACATACAACCATGCATTACAAAAGGAGGTATGTAATATGATGGTCAGTTTTCTAATTATTGTTCCGTTGTTAAGTTGACAGAAATTGGTCCTGTCCATTGCAACACTTTATGATCTATATTCATTTGATGTTTTTTATCTTTCCCAGCGTCCAAATTTGATATTGCTATTTGCCAGACACCTTCTGATCGATCAGAAACTTCCACCACAGTGTATGCATCCGAATCATAAATGACTTCAATTCTTTTTACATCGCTAAAGGGATTTATTGGAATCTCGGCAACAGGACTATATGTTCCATGAGACTCTATAACTGATGCAAATACTGTATTGGTCGCCTGTTTTCTTCTTAGCATAAAAACCGGATCATGTCTCAAATTAAAATTTGGGTCATTAGCACCGGGTCGTGCAAAAATCAATTCATCCGTTGGTTGAACCGACGATGTAGCTGAATAAAACTTTCCATTACCAAACCATGTTATTTGCGCTTGCCCCGAATCAGAAGACCCGGAAGCTTCCTTCCATAAGTGCTGGTATCCATGATCAACGCCCAAAACAGATAAAGACGTTGTCTCCGAACTATAATTAAAATTAGTAGACAACAAATGTCCCATAAACCACAAAGGAAGATCGTATGTACTTGGCTCTGAAGTAACCACTTTAAAGATGTCAATTAGAAGCGGGTTTGGATATTTATCATCTTTTAAAAGTATCATCGTACGATGCATATCATGATTCGGATAAGCATGATATTCTATAGCACTTACACTTTGTATCTTTTGGTTGTCAGCACTAAAGAAATACATTTCCGGGCTATGCTCATCAGCGCTTTTTACTTTACCATCATAATGAGATCGCTGATTCACGACTACAGTATTATGAGCGACGCTTTGTTTTGCAAATGTTTGATTTTCAGGAAGATATCTGCCTCCTCCTTTCTGGTCAATATTAACCCAACGAGCAGCACCGTAATCCTGTATTACCTCACTATCCTGATCATAAAGAGAATAAGACAACTTGTCAAAATGACCGTGACCCATACCATGCGCTGCATACTTCATGACCAGACATATTTCTTTTGAGTCCTCCCCACCTGTTCTCAATATACCCAGTCCTCCTTTTTTACCGTCTGCACCATCTACAAAAGCTATAGATTTATGAACAAATGGTTTGACCAAACCCTTATCTATGTCTTGTGCAACTTTTAATCCTGCTTCATCGAGTAATACTCTACCTTGAATTTTAGCAATAGATAATAGCATGGGATCCTGACCAAAATCACTGTAAGCGATGTCTACAGCTGAGACCACTTCACGTGAGCTCCAGGACATACCTTTTTGTGCATCATTAATTGGAAAAAATTGACCCTTTGCATCTGTCTCATACAAAAGAGCGTACACTGCTTTTTTCAAAATATTATCACGGTAATTATAAATGTCAAGATCAGGCATATTGATAGAAAGTGATTTCGAAAAAAGCAGAAACGGTGTCATCGCATACCTGAGATAATAAGGCCCTTCTGTAAAATGACCATCTGGTGAAAATGATAGGTCAAGTTGCGCCAAGAAACCTGCTCGTCGTTGCCCTTCTATTTTTATATACCCGCCATCATTATCCACTATCGAAGGATCTATGCCGTCATTTTCTAATCCATAAAGTGCTCTTTGGATTAACTCTTCATCCTGCATCACCAAGCCTATCATACCTACAGCTGCATTAGCCCAGGTGCTATGATTATGAATGCGATTAAAAAACCTGGGGTTTTCAACAGACAAAAAATCCGCCATTGGCCGAAACAATTGAGACTCAAATAATTCACGCTCTCGTTCACTCAGCCATTCATAGATGCTACTGTAGGCCTGGCTACAATAAACCAGCCAATTAGCATCATTAAGACATTGCCAGAAAATCTTGCCTGTTGCATAAGACCTGTCTGTGGGGTGTAATGGAAGTGACGGATACATCTTCGCATATGCAGCGAAATTATTCCTTATATATCTTGCATATTTCTCGTCACAGGTAATTTGAAAAAGGCTGCCTGCTTTTTGAAGTATAAAAAAGTTTCTTTTATGTCTTTCATGAGAATATCCTCCAGCCATATCTTTAGGAACTGGTACCTGTACGCCTAATTTGATCTCGCTATCTACTTCGGTTCTTATGTCATCTAGCGTTTGTGCAAATAGAGAAGCATTGGTATAATCAAACACAACCTGCTTTACTTCACTTTTGGTTTTATCCAAAGGAATATTCTTTTGAGCCTGACAAGACAATGCCATCAAAGAGCACAAAAGCAAAGTATAAATATTTATGTAATTTTTCGACATCATGTTATTGTTCCAATTTTTCTAATATTCCCAAATCCTTTCCATCAACGCCCTTTTTCTTTAATGGAGAATCCGAAGTTAAAATATACTTGTTATCTCCTTTCCATTTTGGTTCTGTATACGAGAGTCCTTCTTTCAAATATTCATTATTCGAGAAACCTTATATACGCCCATCAGCTTTTCTCGGTTCATTAGAAAAATAATACCAAGTATGACCAATGTCAGTACAAAAACAATTAAAACCTGAGAGAGAATCTGGTCATTAATAAGATTCGCACCGAAAACCGGAACCGTCAATCCCACAAGACATGCAACGGCAGCTATAATTTTAAACTGGCGTAAGTGAATATCAAATTCTCCGGACTGATAATCCGCGATCAGTATAGGTGTAATCATCAAGATCGGAAATACGGAAGACAGGCCAGCACCAAGAGTACCTACCATAAAAAGGGAAACAGCAAATTTGCTTAACACTGGTTCTAATGTGTTTACCATAGTAAGGACTTTTACAATTTCGACCCTTTCCCATGAACTGTACCAGCTGCAATCGCCATAATAGATCCGCTTATAAAAAATATTAGAATAACAGCCCAAAGCGCGTCCCTATTCTGATCCTTTAAGTTTTTGATTGTCCATCCTTTTCCTTTTATGAATAATGGTCTGGATAAAAATGTGGCTGCAGCCATGGTCGCACCAACAAACGCAGCTACCAACATTTTACCACCAGGTACTTCAGGAATAGTTGGTACAAATCCTTTAGCGATTGTGGTTGCACTTGGTACAACTATAAATAAAGAAATGATAAATGATAAGCCCATTAGTGTTACATAAAAGATAAGTACTCTCTCCAAATAACTATATTTCCCTTGCCAAAGAATTGCATACATCGAACCAATGATTATTATTACATTAATTAATATTACCCAATAAGTATATGATTGGATACCGGGCATAATTAAGGTAATCACCGCAAACACTTGCATCGGCAGATATCCCAAGAATTCCAATTAATGAGTTCAACAGTCCTATCGTAATGCCTACAATAATCAGGGTGGCAATAATATTACCATATTTCATATGCCTGCAAATACCTAATAGCCTGGTCTCGCCAGTCACAAGTGTATACCGCCCGTAAGCATTCATGAGTATCCAGGAGAAAAAACAACTTCGATATAGTACCCAGAGCAGGTCCATTCCAAACTTATTGCCGGAAACTATCATCGATGTTACACTACCTGTCCCAATTGTATAACCTATTGCCATAGTACCCGGACCCACACCCAATAACAGGAGGTTGAGTTTTTTAAATATGGACCCGGATTTCGTCATATTGGAATTAACTATGTCAATGCCTTAGATGAAAAGTAAAGGGGAGATAATTGACCCTCCCCTTATACTATTACCATCATATGAAAAAACTATCTTTTAACTCTTTGTTCCTGTAGCAATCAACTCTGGTATTTCGATATTTAGAATATTGAGTTTATGGGTGAACTACATCAAGCGTGTAATACTTAATTTTTGAAAATGCCCCCTCATCAGTTGTCACTAGATAATTACCTGCCTTGAAATAATTTTCAAATACATCCCATCTTTCAAGATCATCACTTTTATAACTGGTGGTTTCATCACCATTTAATGTAACGGATAAAGTACCTTTGGAGGCTTCTATTTTAAGTGTAAATTTTTCATGTCCTACAGGTGTACTAAAAAAATAACCTTCATCATCCTTCCACGAAGATGTCTTTAGCATTTCGACATCATCCACTGCTTTATCTTTTAGAATTTTCGTTTTTACGAGCACCTTGCCATCTTCCCAATAAATCTTAAGTACAGGAGGTGCATTATTATCATCTTCCCCGATGAGATCACGTTGTTCATTGGATAATCTGCCATGAATCTGCATAATAATGGCCCTATGATAATCTCCACTCTTGTCTTTGGACATTTCAGTTACGGCCAAAGTCCCTTCCATAATTCCGATATCGCTAAATTTCCAGTTAGTCGAATTACTTCCGGGCACCATTTGCTCTCTTAATTCTGTCCGGGAATAAGAAGAGTTGGCTGTAGTGGATCCTGGATAAGTGTAAAACACTAGGGAACCATCTGTGCTATCATTATACATAAATTCCTGAAGGACCTTATTAGTAGCATAATCCAGAATATCAGGAGGTTTCACTTCACTTGGATTCCCAATTGGCAAAGTAACTTTCCAATGATTCAAATCAATTTTAGGCAAGAAGTAATCGACACCTTCCACTAACATTTGTTCAACCGGAATCTCTTCTTTAGGATCCGGAGTGAATGGAATTTCATTATCCTCCGTTTTACCGCAAGAATATAAGATTACAATCATTAGAAAAAACAATGTGTAATGATTTAGCTTTCGATTACTTCTGACCATAATATTCATAATTGGGATATTCTTAATTTTCAAAAATCGAAAAAGTATCAATCCTGCACTCAACACCTGCGTTGCTTACAAAAATTGCAACTTCATCAAAATCACCAGAATTAAAAGATACCGATCCTTCGACGTAGGTGCTGGCAGAAGTTTGATCCGTTAAGGTTACATCAGCAATGGTAGCAGCAGCCACCATTCCAGATTCTGTAACGGCTCCTCCAAGTATAGCGACATTCAAAGTCCCTGCCGGTGAAGTCTTCATTGTATAATAGAAGGAAATAGTATAATCTTTCCCTTTCTGAACTTTTATAAGCTGATATGCTATCCTATCACCACCTGAAGGGAATATTGCTGCTTTCACACCATCGTGAACGGGACTCGAAGTGATCTGAATCACCCCGCCAAGATCGCCATTTCTCCAAAAGTCTCGATAGCTGTCATCGCCTT
>JAJCYJ010001012.1 GCA_029262975.1 Saprospiraceae bacterium | reverse complement strand
TCAAAAGTCAATTGGGAACGCAGCAAACTTTCTTCTTCGCCACTTCCCTGGATTTGGGGTTCTAACAAACTCACAAAAACAATCTCTTCTGAATTATGGATCGAGAGATATGGATAAAGCAAATTGAGATTAACTTCTTCTTTGGTCGCTACCTGGCGTCTGATGGGCTCAATGCCCCGGGACGACAGAAACTGTCTGAACTCAACGGAATCATCTCCTTCTGTAGGGTTTCTATATTCTATTTGCACTTTTCGATCGTACCGTCTTAATTCCGAAGTATAATAATCTACATAAGTCTTATAATTTCGGAAACTCGCTGGTATCGACCCTTCCAAATAAATGGTGATGGTAATAGGTTCAGATGCTTCTCTGACCATCTCTTTAGCGAGTGGATTCAATGTGTATCTTTTATCAGGAGTGAGATCCCACTGCACATCCCAGGCTATTACAAAGAAGGTAACTGCAAACAATAGTATCGTCGCAAAGCCAATTTTTATAATATTTAAATACTCCCTCATCACACTTCTTTACTATTTAATCTGTGTGCCGCGAGAGACAGTGACCAAAATGTTAATCCAAGTATATATATAATCGTAGAAAGTCGAAGGATCCCTCTGCTAATCTGTTCTGAATGATAAGAAAGGCTAAATCTGTCTATCCAAAAATCAAATCCACCCTCGAATATAGGAAGACCACTTATAAGATTTAGACCGCTGTAGAGCATAAAACAGACAAATACTGAAGTGATATATGAAGCAGTTGTCTGTGTAATGAAGGAAGTGATCATCAGTGAAATGCCTATATAACAAGCACCGATCCCAATTAATCCAAATACAGAAACGACTGTTTTTTGAAAGCTGAAAACTTGCGTATTGAGGGCGAGATCGTTGACGACATAAATATTGACGGAAGTCAGAAAAATAATAAATATCAATATGATCATGGCTGCGATAAACTTCGCTCCTATTAACTTTTTCCAATTAACAGAAAGTGCTCTTAACAATTCCTCTGTACCATATTTGTATTCATTAGACAAAAAACCTACGGCAAATACTGGAACTACAAAAAGCAGGAGGTATGCCATAAATTGAAAATATAGATCTGTCTCGGCCAGTCCATATGTAGTGTAAGCAGAATCTGGAAATATCCATAAGAACAAAAATGAAATTAGAATGAGGATGGCTAGTGAAAAGACACCAAAAATATTGGACCAAAATTCTTTAATTTCTTTAATTATTAAATGATACATGTTCAGTTAAAAAGTTGGCTTAGCGAAGACTTAATGTGTGTCATTTCCAATATTCTAAATTTGTTATCAACAATTGCATCAAATATTTGTGATCTTGGATCTACACCTTCCTTTATTGAAATGATGTATCGATGATTATTGGTTGGTTCCACTTTCTCAATACCATCAATGTTAGCAAGAAGATCAATCCTAATCGATTTGTCTAACTGGAGTTCTAATTGATAAACACTGCCCGTACGATTCGTGCGGAGCATAGTGTCTTCACTAATGACGCCATCTTTAAGCAATAGCACCCGGTCACATAATGCTTCAATTTCCTGCATTAAATGAGAAGAAAGCAGGATAATTTTATTATGTGCCATCGATCTGATGAGCGCTCTGTATTCTTCTATTTGAATTGGATCAAGCCCGTTTATAGGTTCATCAAGAATTATAATTTCGGGGTCAGGGAGCAAAGTTGCTGCTAACCCAAGACGCTGACGATATCCCTTGGAAAGTTGATTTATTTTTTTGTTTTGAACGGCCTCGAGTCCGACATGTTTTATTATCCATTTTATTCTCAGCGAAATATCAGGAACAGACTTCATGTTTCCAACCCATTGGAGATATTCCCGTACGTACATATAGGGATACAATGGATTTCTTTCAGACATGTATCCGATTGTATTTTTGTTATAATTAACTGTGCCTTGATCGGGTGCATTTATTCCAGCTAATATTTTTAGAAGTGTACTCTTACCGGCTCCATTCCTACCAAGAAGACCAACTATTTCACCTTTTCTTAAAGTGAGGTCTACATCGACAAGTACATCGACTGGTCCGAATGACTTGGTTATATGGGCGGCTTCTAATGCTAACATTTGGCGATTCTGATTTGGTCTATCTGTAGTACAAGTTCTTCAATACTCACTGAGTCTTCAACGCGATAATCTCCGATTCGCGTACGTCGCAGACTGGATAGGTATCCACCTGTACCTAAAAACATGCCTATATCATTGGCAAGGGTTCTGATATATGTACCTTTTGAGCATTTGATTGAGGCAGATAATGCTCGCTCGGATTCTTTCTTTATGTCGAGATCAAAAATTTGAATTTTTCTGTGTTCTCTGGTTATTTCCTGACCCTTTCGTGCCATTCTATATAAAGGAACTCCTTTTACTTTTACAGCTGAAAACATTGGGGGGAGTTGTTCCTGATCTCCTGAAAATTGTTGGATAACAGCACTTACATCTTCACTAGTCACTTTACGGTGGGGATAATATGTATGAGGAAGTGTCTCCTGATCGAATGAAGGAGTACACGCACCAAGTGTGATGCCCGCTTCATAAGCTTTTGAGGTGGCGACAATTTCTTCGACTTTCTTGGTATATTTTCCAATACAGATAATTAAAAGCCCGGAAGCCAATGGATCAAGAGTACCTGCATGCCCAACTTTATATTTCTTAACACCCAGGGCACTTCTTATCGCACATCTGATTTTATTGACTACATCAAAGGAAGTCCAGTGTAATGGTTTGTCAATGAGCAGAGCGGCGCCTTCTTCAAAATAAGAGCTGTTGAAAGGACGATCTTTTGTGACAATATTATCCATAGGCATAGCAAATTATAGTAATCAGACCTACGCTGATGCAATACCAGGCAAAGTATTTCAATTTAAACTTTTGAACTATTTGGATCATCCATTTGCAGGCTATAATGCCTACAAGGAATGAAGAGATAAGGGCAATGGATATGGGTAAAGCGGAGGTGCCCGTAGTATCGAAATCACCAGATATCAAGTCCAATAAAATCTTACCAATAATTACAGGTAAGACCATGAGGAAAGAAAAACGGGCAGCACTTTTCTTGCCTACACCTAACATAAGTGCTGCGGCTATGGTCATGCCACTGCGGGAAATACCAGGCATGATAGCTATAGCTTGAGCTACTCCAATGAGCACAGCACGTTTCCAGCCTATTGTTGATTGCCCATCTTCAATATGAGGGGTGATCCAAAGTATGATACCTGTGAAGACTAATGAAATTCCGACCATCCAAATTCCACCCTCAAATATCTGTTCGATTTTCTCTTCGAATAATAAACCAATGATTACAGCTGGCACCATAGAAATTAATATTTCGATGGCGATTCTTGTTTCAGAACTCCACCTAAGCCGAACCAAATCATATATAATATTTTGAATATCCTTTCTGTACACATACAAAATGCTTAATGCTGTACCAAAATGTACAAGGATAACCATAGTGAGATCTGAATCAACACTCTCAGATGAACCAATTAATTGATTTAGAATTTCGAGATGACCACTACTGCTCACTGGCAAGAACTCAGTAAGACCCTGGATGACGCCCAGAATAAGCGACCTCAATAAATCTGTCATGAAACACTACTTGAAAATGGCGTAAACCTCTATACCAAGTCCTATCATGATGACAATAGGCGCAAGTGTGATCCTTCTAAAGCTATATATCAGACTATCATCCCAGACATCAGGACTGGGCATAGAACCACCAGACATTAAAATGAAACCAAGGATAATCACACCGAGACCGATGAACATCCATTTAAAATTTTCCTTATCATAGATCATCTGTTCACTCTTGATAGTGGTTCCTTGTTTCTTCCTGGAAACAGTGGGTGAGACCTTTTTCTTGGTGGTAGAAATCACCACTTTCTTCTTCTTTTTATTTGATGTACTCACTATGTAATTGAAGTGTTTATATGACCTAAATATGTTTTTATAGAATAATGTGTAAACGAGACATGCACGATGATCACTAAAGCCATCATAATCAATACGGAAATTACGCTTTGCAAGAACGTAATTTCTAAACCGTCAAACAATGTATTATTAATAAAAATAATATTTAATATCATGATTAAAGCTGCTAAAATGGCACTTATTGTACCCCATTTAGCTGACCAAAGTCTCCTGACACTGATAATATCTTGATCAGTTGAACCTGCGAGAGACATTATTCTGATATCATTTGAGAACGGTCTGAGGTCCCTTTTTATTCTGAGGCAAAGTGCTGATAACGAGCCAATAAGTATGATTAATGATAGAATAAATAGCCCTTGTCTCGCCCTTTTAGACGACTGTTCCAAGGTGGCAATCAATTCTGCGTCATTATACAAGCCGGTAACGCCATTGATATCCATGACAAGCGTACTTAAATGGTCGATATTTTTATTGTTTATGCCTTGCGTCTTGAAGATAATGACATCATGAAAGGGATTATCAGCCATATAGTCCAATTCGGGCATATCCTCTTTCATTGTGGCTAAGGCTTTGGTGGCAGGAATATGTTCTACACTATTTCTGTCTATCTGTGGCATATCGGACAGTAAAGAAACGGCTGTGATCACCTGACCGGGAAATATATTTTTCGAAAGTTCAGCGACGAATACAGTATTGGATTGAAAATCGTCAGCTGCTGAAATAGCTTTGATCATCAGACACAGCGAAAGCCCCATTATAGAGGCAATAATCACGTTCATTATGATCCTATTTATTTTCATCCTGCTTTTTAATCTTCATCAAGAGTACAAATATTAGAAATAATTAATACGTAAAGCGCAAGTAAACAATGTATTTTATTGCAATTGTGAAGAAAATCCCCCAAAGTGGGTATTGTCACCTCTCAAAAAAATAATAACTTGTGTCTTTATTAACCAAAACATCATCAAATTATGAGAAGAATACTTACGTTGGTCTGCTGTGTTTTTGCTTTTAGTTATTCTGGATTAGCCCAATTTCAATTTGGAGCTCAGGCAGGATTGACTACAGGAAGCGGTGGACTATTCGGTGTTGGAGCAAAGGGTCATTATACGATTAATGAGCAATTTGCCGGACAAGCAAGTTTTACATATTATTTTGAAACTGGCACTGTTTGGGCTTTAGATTTGGACGTCCATTATAGTGGATTTGAGATAGGAGATGTTGAATCTTTCTCTTTGACACCATTTGCCGGTTTGAATATACTCACTTTTAGTAGTGGGTTAGGTTTTGGAAGTTTTTCTTCGACCAATGTAAATATTGGTATGAATGGTCGACTGCCTCTGAGTGGAAATCTTGAATTTTTCGTCGAACCTAAATTAGTGTTAGGTGGCGGCTCTGGATTTGTTGTGGCAGCAGGAGTTTATTTCTAAAACGAATACCTAAAAAAATAAAAAGGGCGCATGATTTGCGTCTTTTTTGTTGGGAGGAACATGCTAAATTGTTCCTTGGTATTTCGAAGCTCTATCTGAGATGTGGGACTTTAGATTCATTATGTATCCTGCCAGGGCTCATGTCTTCTAGCACAAATAAAGGTCCTCCTTTCCAAAGGAGGTGGCCGCAGGACGGAGGATTTGCTATTACTTGTAGCGTCCTCTAAGAATTGGGACCTTAGCATATTAGTATTTTAGCATTCTACTCGGGCTATCGCCTTCACTCCCTTCGAGTCCCACCGTACACCGGGATCGCACTCGCCCCTAAGGGGATCGGTCGTTCATCCTTAAAAAGGAGGTGCCCGTAGGGCGGAGGATTGTTGCCTATGCCTTACTGAAAAATGTAACCGAATCCCCCACATTCAATTCTTTCATCACTCAGTCCTAAAACAGATTTCTTCGCTTAGTCAAAGTCAGTATTATACATAGAAATGGACGCTGGACTTGACATATTGGTCTGATTGGTAATCATTCAGATTTGAGATCCCTTGATTTTTCATTCATATCTTAATTCCTGATTTCTCCCCTACCTGTATTATTTGTATCATTGGCACATCAAAAATAGCAGATATGAGAAGCATTTTGTTAACCCTCGCAATCGTATTACCTTGTATTATGTGTACACCAAAAAACACAGCCACAACAGGAGATAAAATGGATATACAAGGACATCGAGGATGCAGAGGGCTCATGCCCGAAAATACACTTCCTGCATTTCAAAAAGCACTCGATTTGGACGTTACTACCCTCGAACTCGATTTGGCTGTATCTAGCGATAAACAACTCGTTGTCTCTCATGAACCATATTTCAGGGCCGGTCTCAGTATAGATCCAAAAGGGAATGAAGTTAGTAAGGAAGATCAGTTGACCCACAACATTTATAAAATGCCATACGACTCCGTTAAAATGTATGATGTGGGTTCAATGGCTGATCCGCGATTTCCTGAAAAAGAAAACCTCAAAACATTCAAGCCGTTATTGAGAGATGTGGTCAACAAGGCTAAGCACTATGCCTATACATTCAATAAACCTGAAGTTCAATATAATATTGAAATCAAACGCAGTTCAGAATTCGATGGCATTTATCATCCCCCGGTTACAGAATTTGTAGACCTGGTTTTGAAAGAAGTGAAAGCACTGGATATTTTTGAAAATTCGACGATACAATCATTTGATGGTGAGACCTTGAGACTTGTTAAATCGAAGGAGCCAGACTTGAAGATCGCGTGGTTGATTGAAAATAAAAAAAGCGTAGATGAAAACTTAATTGACCTCGGTTTTACGCCT
>JAJCYJ010001011.1 GCA_029262975.1 Saprospiraceae bacterium | reverse complement strand
AGAATTATTTGCTCAATTTTAAATGCATCACAGGTTCTGAAGAAAGAACCCACATTCATGGCTGATCTAATATTGTCCAGGACAACGATTATCGGAATTTTCGATATCTTTTTATAATCTTCCAGATCCGGACGACCCAGTTCTTCTAATTTCAATTTTCTCATAACTTGCTTTATTAATGATCGGTCCGGTGAATTTATAGGTTAACTCGAAAGGATTCAAAAAGATATAAATCAAAAACTAATCATTTGAATATCAATAGTTTAAGAATCAGATTCGTCGTGATTATAAATTGAATATTTGGTTGCTCGAGACTTAAAACATAAGTTGCAATATTTGAATAAGTGCTCGCGACATTTGCGTTTTGTACAACTTCAAACTATAAATTCACGCTTTAGTTTTTTCAAATATTTGTCCTCTTGAAATGTCGACATCCTTCAAAACATGATCAACTGTTTTTATATGAAGATTATACAGAGAAAAATTGACATCCTATTATTTTCTAATATCAAATACGACCTACAGCTTTAGAATACTTAAGAGTAAGTACATGCATATATCTATTTCAATTTGCATAATGACTTATAAATTGATGCAAATTTTTATAGCATCTTTACCATTTCTTTGGCCTTCTTAAACTGAATCGCTGCCTTGACAAAAGCCACAAATATTGGATGTGGTACTTCTACCCTACTTTTTAATTCGGGATGATATTGAACCCCTAAAAAGAATGGATGATCGGGTCGTTCGACAATTTCAACCAGATCAGACCCCGGGTTAAATCCGGTAGCCATGAGCCCATATTCTTCCATTTGCTCCAGGTAATTATTATTGAATTCGTATCGATGGCGATGGCGCTCAGAGATATTATTTGTTCCATATATTTTGCTGGCCAGGGTCTGTTCCTTTATCTGGCAATCATAGGCACCCAATCTCATTGTACCACCCTTTTTGACGATTTTTACCTGATCTGGCATCAGATCTATGACAGGATTTTGAGTTTCCTTATTGACTTCAGTGCTACTTACATCATCCAATCCAACGACATTTCTGAAATGTTCGACAACAGCACACTGCATACCAAGACATATTCCAAAGAAAGGAATACCTTTTTCTCTTACGTATTGAATTGCATTAATCTTTCCTTCGATACCCCGATCTCCAAATCCTGGGGCCACAAGTACGCCGTGGATTTTATGAATTTCTAGAGGAAGACTGGTATCATCGAGATTCTCACTGTGTATTGGAATTACGTTAACCCTGCATTCATTTTCTGCTCCGGCATGCACGAACGATTCATGTATGGATTTGTATGCATCGGGTAATTCATTGTACTTACCTACCAATACAATATTGACTTCGTGTTTTGGATTTTTATATCTTCTAAGGAAGTCATTCCACCGCTCCAGATTGGGGCCATGTTTAGGATGAAGGTGTAACTTTTCGATGACGATCTCATCTAACTTTTCTTCCCGCATAAGGATCGGAACCCGATAGATAGTATCTGCATCAATCGCTTCGATTACATGATCCTTTTCAACATTGCAGAAAAGAGCCAGCTTCTCCTTAATATCTTCAGATATATGAGATTCTGTCCGACACACCAGTACATCGGGTATGATACCTGCCATTTGCAGTTCTTTCACCGAATGCTGTGTTGGCTTAGTTTTATGCTCTCCTGCTGCCTTCAAATAAGGTATCAATGTAAGATGTATCACAAGACAATCCTTATTTTTCAACTGTCGTCGCATTTGTCTGAGCGATTCCAAATAAGGCAATGATTCAATATCTCCAACGGTGCCGCCTAATTCCGTAATAATTACATCGTATTCACCATTGGTTTCCAGCAGTTGAATCCTTCTTTTTATTTCATCAGTTATGTGCGGGATGATTTGAACTGTCTTGCCTAAATAATCACCTTCACGCTCTTTGTTTATAACGGTTTGATAGATTCGGCCCGTAGTCACATTATTGGCCTGGGATGTGGAAATATTTAAGAATCGTTCGTAGTGGCCTAGATCCAGGTCTGTCTCAGCACCATCATCCGTCACATAACATTCTCCATGCTCATACGGATTGAGTGTACCTGGATCGACATTGATATAGGGATCAAACTTCTGGATGGTTACTTTGAGTCCTCTCGACTGCAAAAGTTTTGCCAGTGAGGCAGAAATAATTCCTTTCCCCAGTGAGGATGTGACTCCTCCCGTAACAAAAATAAATTTAGACATATGACAGCAACGTTACGGGAAACAAAGGTAGGACAACTAATACCCGTGTCCAATTTAATCGGAATCAATTTTGTTCTTTCGTTGGCAATGTAAGGTAGAAAGACAAAAGAAGGTGCTCAAATAGTCAGTTGAGCTGACGTCAACTGCCCCACACGCTTCTCTCGTGGAGGCATCGGATATAAAACCCAATGTTAAAATGCTTGCCGGCAAACTTGCATGAAAATAACGCTCACCCACGCACACTTACCTCTTGTCATCTTTGCATCTGGCATGAAATCCACTGTCAATAAATACCGCTAACAAACTTGCTTGAAAATCAAAAAAACAATCACACATTTGACATTGGATATAAGCCTATTGCCCTACTTCCCCACATTGCTCATACATCGGGTATAAAACACGCTGTAAAATGCCCATTTGGTTGCTACTTTAACAACATCCACCACCATCATAAAAATAGGTGGATTCGGAAACGAATATATCATGACGTCCTAAAGATGACAATGCCCCGGCAGTCTTATCGCATACAGCCATGGGTTGGTTATTGAGAAGATTATGCCCATTGTCGTCATCAAAACTTTCCTCACTGCCATAGTAAATTGCAGTTTTACCAGTGAATACACAGGGTCCATCTTTAGGCATTGGGTCCTTTATCGCACATACTTCAACGCTTTCAATATAGATATTATCAACTGTATCATAGTGCTCAGAATCAAGTATTCGATATGGTCTCTTAGCTCTGATTTCTACTGTACCAAATCCAGCATCAGTGATTAGTGAGATATATTCTTTTAAAGGTAAACTGCCACTCAGACAAAGCGCCCGAAGTTTTGCGTCGTCTTTAAGGTTTTGGGGCATTTCCTGATCGCAAATTGGGTCCGAAAGGACCAACCGTCCATGTGGTTTAAGTACCCGGTACATTTCGGCTAAAGCCATCTTCAAATCATCAATCTTGAATATGTTAAAAAGGCAATTTTGAGCCGCTACATCGACAGATTCACTTGCTACCGGAAGATGTAGTGCATCGCCCTTTCGTAAATCCACAAATTCACTTTTAAACCATCGGTTCTGCTTTTCGGCTTCCATAAAATTTCGGGCCGAAGCATCAAGCATTTCATTAACCACATCAACTCCAATTACGCCTCCTTCCTGTCTTGAAAAATAGGCAAATTGGAGCAATTCCATTCCTCCTCCAACACCGACGTATAATATCCTTGGATTATTTACAAGATCTCTCGGATGTACTGTACTTCCACAGCCATAATTCATTTCTAACATGATAGACGGCATCCTTAATTCAGGAAGTTGCCATACCGGGGTGGTCGTACAACATAGTCCAATATCCGGATTTATTGCGGCTGCTTTATAAAGTGCATGAGTCGTGTCTAAATATGTCATCGTTAAGATAATATTTAAAAACTCAAAGATGGATTATTTTGAAGGAACAGAATGGTCTTGAATAAGACTCTTATGCATGTCTCAGCATATACATGCAGATTCGCGATCCTCTTGAACAGCTATCGTTTTCTATACTTTTAATGTTAAAGGAATCCTTTATTTGTGCGAGGAGTAGTTAATCGAGTATAATATGGATAGGAACATGAATGCGGCATTGTTGGCTGCTCATTTTGCTCTGTGCATCCATCACATTAAATACCCTGAATGGTAACATTCAATTAACATTGTCGGCTTACATTTGTGACCAGTTACGGGTCTTACTGTAATTCAAAACATTATAATTGTCCCTGATGCAAAGAGTGATAATCATTCTGGCCTTATTCTTCGCCGGAATCATCTCGAATATGGATGCCCAAATGAGTCCCCACATGTTTGGTAAGGGAATACAGGTGACCGGAAAAGATTCAAGTTTTCATATAAAATTTGGGTTTCGGTTTCAAAATTTGTTTACCAGTGAGTGGAACACGACAGATGGAAGTTTTGGAGATGCTCAACTAAATTTCTTAGTTAGAAGAGCTAGATTTAAATTTGACGGATTTGTACATTCCAAAAAGCTTGAATACAAATTTGAGTTAGGACTATCTAACAGGGACATAGCGGGTGGTGACGACCCTCAATTTGGCAATACTTCCAGAATTATACTGGATGCTTATTTAGACTGGAACTTCTATAAGAATTGGTCTATCAGATTTGGACAAGGAAAACTGCCTGGTAATCGAGAGCGTGTTATATCGTCCAGTTCACTTCAGTTTGTAGATAGATCCCGATTAAATTCAAGATATAATCTGGATAGGGATGTGGGTATTCAGATAAGACATAATAATAAGCTCGGACCAAACTTTGTCATAAAGGAAATCTTTGCGCTTTCTCAAGGCAAAGGAAGAAATGTGACAGCCGGTAATTCTGGTGGACTGGATTACACATTCAGGTTAGAAATGTTACCATTTGGCGAATTTGCATCTAAAGGTGATTATGTAGGTTCAGCCATTAAAAAAGAGGCACAACCTAAACTCTCTGTAGGGCTTACCTATGATATTAATACAGGAAATGTTCGGCAAAGGGGACAAAATGGTGGATTCATTCTCAATTCGGACGGGGAACTCACTGGAAAGACATTAAAAGCGATATTTGCAGACTTGATGTTTAAGCACCAGCGTATTTCTATTATGGGAGAATATGTCCATAAGTTTACATCGGATGATTCACCATTCGTCCAAGATGAACAAAGCAATGTCATCGGTACTTTATATACAGGAACCGGCCTTAATCTCTCTGGGGGCTATATGTTTAAAAATAATTGGGAAGTAGCTCTTCGCTATACTGCACTAAATCCTGACGATGGGGTGGCAAATGGCGAAAAAGAATATACTTTGGGTCTCTCAAAATTTATTGTTGAGCATAAATTGAAAATTCAATCAGATATAGGTTTTAGAAATGTTGATGTTAGTGATAACACACTTGTCTTTCGCCTACAGACTGAAATTCATTTTTAGACCTTAGAAACAAAGAGAATTACAACGAAAAACAATTATTATGGAATTCGGTTTTTGGAATGTTGTTGAAATTTTAGGGTCACTTGCCTTCTTCATTTACGGTATGAAGCTGATGAGTGAGGGTATTCAGAAGGCGGCAGGGCCTCAATTGCGAAACATTTTGAGTGCCATGACCAAAAACAGGTACCTGGGTGTGTTCACTGGCTTTTTGGTAACTGCACTTGTACAATCATCATCTGCTACAACTGTAATGACTGTGAGTTTTGTAAATGCCGGACTCCTTTCATTAGTAGAATCTGCCGGTGTTATGATGGGTGCTAACATTGGTACTACGATAACAGGATGGATCATTTCGATTTTAGGTTTCAAGTTAAAATTAAGCGCCTATTCTATTCCAATTTTTGCAATAGGCCTTCCTATGATGTTTACCGACAGAGGCAGATTAAAATTTTGGGGTGAATTTCTGATTGGCTTTGCCATTTTATTTATGGGCCTAAGTTTTTTGAAAGATTCTGTCCCCGATCTTAAAGGAAATACAGAAGCACTATCATGGCTTAGAAACTTCACAGAATGGGGAATTATATCACGTGTATTTTTTGTATTTGTAGGTGCGCTGGTTACAATTATTATCCAGTCTTCCAGTGCTGCTATGGCGGTGACACTGACCATGTGTGCACAAGGGTGGCTACCTTTTGAGGTAGCAGCAGCAATGATCCTTGGAGAAAATATTGGTACTACAATAACAGCAGAATTAGCTTCGCTTATAGGAAACACAAATGCGAAAAGATCGGCCAGAATTCATTCGATGTTCAACATAATAGGGGTGACTTGGATGGTTATATTGTTGCCTTATCTGCTCCCATTACTTGGGACATTCTTAACTGATGTTTTAGGACGTCCTGATCCATTTACAAGCGAAGGAATGCCAATCGGGTTGTCTGCATTTCATACCGCTTTTAACCTGACCAATGTATTGCTGCTATTAGGATTTGTCCCGCTCCTTGTGAGAGCAGCTACCTGGAGTGTGAAATCCAAAGGAGGGGAAGACG
>JAJCYJ010001010.1 GCA_029262975.1 Saprospiraceae bacterium | reverse complement strand
CGGCACTCCGAATGCTATCTGTATTTAAGCCGACTTCAGCAGGAGTTTTATATATCCATTCATGTGTCTTGCCAGGGAAATATGTCTGACAATATAATAGAGAGCAAAGGAACAGAAAATAAAAACTTATAATCGTACGGGTCATGATTCTTATTTTGAATCAATATAGTACCTTGATTTCAAATCACGTCATTGGAGACAAATCATATTTATCGGGTTATATCTGAATTGTCGGAAGACTATGCCTCACAGGTATTGTCACTTTATAAACAGGCATGGTGGGCGAAAACACGAGATATTCAGGACACGCTGGCCATCATGAAAGGAAGTACTTGTTGTTTTGGTCTATTGGATAACACGGATAAACTGGTCGGTTTTGCCCGGGTGCTTAGCGATTATAGCGCGAAAGCTATTATTTACGATGTGATTATTGACGATACGATACGTTCAAAGGGTCTTGGCATATTGCTACTAGAAGCGGTACTTGCATCTTCTTCTTGCATAGATGTTGCCCACGTCGAACTTTATTGTAAAGAGGAAATGATACCATTTTATGTAAAGTTGGGATTTGAAAATATAACAGACGAAGTAAGATTTCTACGGTTAAAAAAGAGGAGATTCGGTATTATTATTTTATAAAAATAAAACGGACAACTAGTTCATCAGACAGATATATAGATTCAGAGAAGTAGCGATGATGAGCCATAAAAAATAGGGTAATATGAATACGGATTTAATTTTCAATTCAGCATAATATTTGAATAGAAAATATCCAACAAGAAATGTCAGACTTACTATAATTATCAGTCCTGCCATGACAAGATGATATTTGAAGAAAATAGGATTCCATGAAACATTCAAGATCCATTGGGCTACAAATAATCCAATTAGATTCTTGTTGTTCTTAGTTGATTGCCATAAATACGCCATATACACGGAGAAGAAAATCATCAGCGTCGTCCATGCCAACCCAAAGATCCAACCTGGTGGAGTCCAGGGTGCTTTATCTAAGTTGAAATACCAATCAGAGCTGGCACCGGAAGTTGTAAAAAGACTTCCAATACCCAATGCGGCAAAGTTGATAACCAGAAATATGACGAAACGGATAATTGATGATTTATTTTTCATTCATTAAAATTAATGTATCATCTAACCAATTCTGAAATCATTCCGTTGAATATTAAACCATGAAATGGTAATACTGAATACCAATACATTCTGCCCGTAATACCCTTGGGCCGAAAAGTAGCGGTTTGAATTAATTGATTATTTTCAATTTTGAATTCCAACCATGCCTCTCCGGGTAATTTCATTTCCGCAAAAAGTAATAATCGACCTTCCCTTTTATCTGTATAAAGTACCCTCCAAAAATCAAGTGCATCACCTGGTGATAAATGCAGTGGATGAGTGCGCCCACGTCGTAAACCAACCCCTCCAAAAAGCTTGTCTATAAAACCCCTCAATGCCCAGAGCCAAGTTCCATAATACCAGCCATTTTCGCCACCTATCTTCCAAATTCTATCTTTTGTTTTTTCTAAATTTTGAATTGGTCTCACTCTTTGATCTATAAAAGAACCAAAGGAAGGAACGTCCTGGAAAAAATTGAATTTATTCTCCACTACGCCACTGCTCCAGGAATCTTTCCAACTTGACAAAATATCATTCTCCTTAAGATTATACAGTGTTTTACGCAAAGCGGGCTCATAGCCTATTGGCGTAACATCCAGTATTTTGTTGATTTCGTTATTTTTACAAATAACTTCTATCTTCATACTATTCACCAAAGAGGAGGCCAATTTATAAGAAGTATTGGTGACAAAATATAACCAATAGGAGGAGAGCTTAGGTGTCATTACCGGTACTATAAATATTTTTCTTTTGAGTCCTCTCACTTTGGCATAGCCTAGCAACATTTCTTTATAAGATAGTATATCCGGACCTCCGATATCAAAGTTTTGGTCAAATAATCGTTCGTTGTTAAAAGCTTTTTGCAAAATTTGAATCACATCTGAAATTCCAATTGGCTGGCATTTGGTGTTTAACCACTTGGGCGTGATCATAACCGGCAACTTTTCTACCAGATCACGAATTATTTCAAAAGACGCACTTCCTGATCCTATAATTATTCCTGCTCTTAATGTAGTGAAATGATAGTGCCCGTCTGTCAACTCATGCTCTACAGCCTTACGCGAAGACAAGTGTCGGGAGAGAGATTCTTCATTTACGATGCCACTCAGGTATATAACATGTTTGGCACCTGTCTTATTGATACTATTCTTGAAATTGACAGCACATTGTAATTCCAGCTTTTCATAATCAGTATTTGATGCCATTGAATGCAGTAGATAATAGGCCCCATCAATATCATCAGGAATTTTATGCAGCGATTCTTTGTCCAAAAAATCAACTTCGATCACTTCAATTTGGTCACGAAGGTGCTCGCCTGGGTAATATCGATTTTTATCTCGAACACAACATACAACCTGATGCCCGTTTTCAATGAGAACAGGTAGTAACCTTTTACCGATATATCCTGAGGCACCCGTAAGTAGGATTTTCATTTATTAGGAAGACTTTTTCAATGCCTCAATTTCTTTCAGCACTTCCTGGGCTTCAGCTTGTTTCGCGTCGCTCTGTGTCCTGTTGGTAGTAGACAATTCGAACGCTTCCTTTTGAAGTTTTTGATATTGATCAGATAGTTTTTCGATCGGGGTTTTCTTTTTGAAAAAATTGAACATACAATTCTGTTTTAATTATTATTTAATACTGGACATACCTCCATCCAAATGAATTATTTGACCGGTCATCCATGAGGATTTATCACTCAAAAGGAATGCGGCCATATCCGCTATTTCATGAGCAGAACCTATCTTTTGTAAGGGGTGTCTCATTGCATTGGCTTCTTTTTTTTCCTCACTGTTCAAGAGCTTTCCGGCAAGTGGTGTGTCTGTAAGGGAAGGGGCGATTGTATTCACCCGGATCTTCGGGGCAAATTCTGCAGCAAGAGACCTTGAAAGACCTTCTATAGCTCCCTTAGAAGTGGCAACCTGTGCATGAAAGTTAAAACCCATTTTTACAGCTACAGTAGAGAAAAGAACAATTGAAGAGTTTGCTGCAGCCTTCAATCTGGGTAATACTAATTGCACCACTTTTATAGCACCAAGTACTTGAAGTTTAAAATCATCCTGGAAGTCATTTGGCTTTATTCTTGCAAAAGGCTTTAAATTAATGCTTCCGGGACAATAGACAATTCCATTCAATTGATCAGGTATAAAGTCTAGGTTCAGATCCTCATCCAGTACATTTAGATAGGAATATTGGATATTCAATTGCTTCTCCTCCGGCTTGTGCTGATAGTAAGTGGCATAAACTTTATGACCGGCTTGAGCTAAAGTTTCAGTAAGACATTTTCCAATTCCGGAAGAGCCGCCAATGACTAAGTAGTTTTTCATGTATGCGTTTGATGATTTATCAGCATCTGAAGAGATGGATTATTTCAAAATAATTTTATCAATTTCTATTTTGAAACTTTCTGTTTTTTTGTTACCGATCAGAAAAGCAATCTCTTCTAATTTCTCGCCGCTATAATTGGGCATATCCAACTTCCTGCCACGGAAGGAAGGTATCATTTTATTTAGCTGTATATCAATTATCTGCCATTCTCCGGAAGTTTCGAAGGGAAAGATATAGTTATGACGGTCAGTCTTCTTTGATTTTACACGGAATTGATATGCTTTACCATCTCCTTTAAGTCGAATACTAATTTTTTGAAAATCAGCAATATCCTTTTTGTCAAATTGGCAGCGGATCGAAGAGAAACCTCCATTATTTTCGAGGGAGATCGTACCGATAAATTCAGCATGACCTTCAGCATTAATACGCAAGCGCCCTTTCGATCGGCCTCCCATGACTACATCATTGATTACCCTCCAATCAGTCAGGACGCTTCCTTTTGTAAAATCACAAAGAATCATATTACTACTTAAAAAGAATGAATTAAGAAATAAGTACATGAGTATCATATGTAGTTTACATAACCACATGAGATTGAGTAAAGTTTTAGATTTGGGCAGGGAAATTGAAGAATTTATGTTAACTCAAATATTGAGTAGGAAGTAGGCCCATCGATTTATTAATGGTTGAATACCCTTAAAGAATCGAAAGGGATGATTTAGAATGTTCGGCGTGATTTTAAAGATTTAGCCTTATATTGTTCGTGTCGTTTTGACAGATCTTTTAATCTTAAATGCTAGAATTATGAAAGCTTTTGACAATGCCAAAAAATTTTTCGACGCATGTGAATCATCTGAAGGATGGGCTGGATGCAAACAATATGTAGCCACTAATGCACCATTCACAGCCCAAAGTGAACCTTTGGTAGAAGTCAATACCGTTGAAGCGTATTGTGATTGGATGGCTGGTTTTGGTACTGTTACGGTACCTGGGGCGACGTATGATTTACATACTTCGTCGTATGATGAAAATACAAATACAGCGATCTTTTATGCGACATATCACGCAAAGCATACAGGAGAAGGTGGCCCGGTACCGCCAACAAATAAAGAGACCCATTCAGATTACGTCTATGTATTATCCATGGGGGCGGACAATAAAGTGGAGCGCATGGTGAAAATATGGAATGCGCCGTGGGCCATGAAGGAATTGGGCTGGATGTAAAGACGATACCTCGAATTATATAGTTACTTGATTTGCATTGTGAGGTTTACTAAACTTCGAAAGTTTAGTAAAATTTGATGTCATAGGACTTCGAAAGATTAAGAAACTTGATAAGAGTCATCTCTATATTTTGATGAAAGTATACTTATGTATCATTTCAACTTCTACAATGCTTTATGCTGGACTTTCTGTTCCTCTGGTACGAGTGCGATTTTATTCCAATTTATACCAATCCAAAGATTCTGCTGACAAATTAGGTCTCCTTCCCGATTGTGTCGGTACATAATGAGTCGCCAGGTAATCTATTACTATATCATGATCACTTCCCAAATCCCACAGACCCTGGGTCTCCTGCATCCAGGTAATGTTATCTTCCCATCGCTCTCTGCTCATTCTATTTTGAATAATCAATCTTGTACTGTGGCAATTCGTGCAGTGTCTTTCCACAGCCGCCAGACCGGGTCCTTTAGCGAGTAACTGTTCGTAAGCATATGATTGTTCTGGTATCGTATTTTCTATTTTCGGCGAAGAGGGCCACCTGAAATTTTTAAACCCATCATAACCATCGGGGTTAGCTATGTAGATTAAAATTCCAATTACTGCCACCAATACGAGACTGCAAAAAATTATAATGTCATCTATTATTTTCAAATTATAATATTGAACTTATTTTCTAATTTCTATACTATTTTAACCGCTATTCTGTGGCACGCGTTATTCAAATACCCCTTTGGATTCCAACCCGGGACTAACATGGGCTGCGAAATTCCTTCGTCATCGATAGCTCTGGCCCATACTTCATAATATCCTTTCTCGATAAGCGTAATGTTTGCTTTAAAATGCTGCCACGCTAATCTGTTTACCGGTTTGGATAGTGTACTTACTTGCCAAGTGGCGCCAAAATCTGTTGAATATTGAACTTCTGTTACTTCTTTTTCTCCTGCCCATGCATGTCCGCGAATGGTAAATGATGCTCCCGAACTAATCATGGCTCCAGATTTAGGATAAGTGATCAACGATTTTACAGGCATACTTTCGATAATGCACATATCCGAATCAGCTACCTCCTCGCCCGGGGCTACAGGACTGCATGGGACCCTGTATGAGCTGCCGTCCATTTTTTCACCGTCATGAACCTTGTTACGAATAACAATCTTTTCTAACCATTTGCCGGAGCATGAAGCTGGCCATCCTCCAAATACAAGTCTCAGCGGGTAGCCATTTAACCAAGGTATATCCTGATCATTCATGGCCCAGGCTATCATACTTTCTTCTTGCAATGCCTTTTCGATTGGGACTCCTCGTGATATCGGGTCTTTAGCAGCATCTCCTGACAGATGTCTGTCGGTGCCATAATAGCCTATATAAACAGCATCTGGTTTAATGCCCACATCTTCTAATACATCCTTAAGTCTTACGCCGGTCCATTTGGCGCATCCTACGGCCCCGGTTGTCCATTGATTTCCCTTGGCCGGAGGATTGTATTCAGCTCTTCCATTGCCACCGCATTCAAGTGTGAGATGTAGGTGTGTGTTTTTAAATTTTGATTTTAGTTCTTTAAGACTATAAGATTTTTCTTGTTTCGCGGATTCACCTCCAATGGTTAGCGTCCAGTTGTCTAGCCTTATTTCGCTTCTTCCAGGAGGAATACCATTGTTCCGCACGAAAAATACATCTCTTGGTGTGACATCAGGATCCAGCAGGTGAGGAGGCGTTTCGGCATTAATGGGTTTGTCATTAAGGACAATTAACCCGGGATGTTTTCCGGGAATGGCAAAAGGCAAGTCATCGTCCTCCAATAATATCGGAACTAAACCGGGGGGTAATGCAGCCGCATGGACAATTCGGGCGCCAAGGGTAAGCTGAAGCGCTGCCAATCCCATAGTCCCAAGAAATCTTCTGCGGGAAGATTGCGTTCGCGTGGGATCGTTAAGACTGCTATTTTTCAAAGTAACATTTTTATCAAATTTGTGCATTCCTTATTTCTTCATGCTCGGATGACAAGTTACCTTTTTTATCATTTTCGGAGTCGAGAATCAAAACAATATAGAAAGTGTGAATTTGAGATTTCCGGATTATTGGCCAAAACCGATATTTACGAAATCGATTTTTGCATTTAGATTACCAGGTAGGGTAGCTATTGAAATTTGAGATTGGGGTACGCCAAAAGCGATCAATAAGTCATTTATTGCTTTTGCGCGATTTCTTGCAAGGGATTTGGATCTGTAATTATTCAGGAAGTAGCTTGTAACAGCTATTTTTGATATTGTACCGGTTCGGTAACCATCAGCCATTCTTCTTATTTGGTCAACTGCTGTCTTTAATAAAATTGCTCGATCAGGGCTGAATCCAATATATTGATCATTGCCAACATCGACCGGCTTTTTATTTTCTTCAGAGAATGAGGGAACAGGTTCAGATTGCTGTTCATAAAATACGATTGATCCAGATTCACTTCTTTCAGCTTTTGAAAGTCGGGTCATGATAGACGAATGACTTTCGGCAGTCTGAAAATAGTTTTCTATCTTTTGATAAGTGGTCGTAATGTCTCCTTTTGGAGTGACATCTACGAGGTAGGCAGTACCATTAATTAAAACAATTGCCTTAATCGTTTCTTGTTGACCAAAGCAAAAAGTGCTATAAGCCATCGCGAAAAGAAAAAGCAATTTTTTACCCATTATAAATCTGGTCTTGATACCCTGAAGGATACAGGAACAAATATTAAGCCAATTGAAAAATATCCTCATCATAACACGGTTGGTTATCCGGTCTAACGGCAAGCGTCGTTTCATCACAAACGCATCTTGGTCAAAACGTTTAACTCATTACAAATGTCTAACTTAGTGCGAAGACATCTTTTCACTTATGCTACTGATCCTGGTACTACTGTTGGCTCTTGCCTTTATCATTATTTCATCTGCTAAATATCGTCTGCACCCATTTTTGGGCTTGCTTGGTGGCGCCTTAATCTATGGGTTGTTGGTGGGGATGGATCTCAACCTTATTCTAAAGAGCATAAATGAGGGCTTTGGTGGATTGATGGGGAATATTGGCTTAATCATTCTATTTGGAGTGATGATTGGGACATTTCTTGAGCGATCGGGTGGGGCACTTGTGCTTGCCAAATCTGTTCTTGGCTGGATAGGTGAGCGTTTTGTAACGCTTGCACTTATGATTACGGGATACATTATATCCATTCCGGTCTTTGCTGACAGCGGCTTTATAATCATGAGTCCTTTAAATAAAGCATTATCGAAAAGGGCTGCCG
>JAJCYJ010001009.1 GCA_029262975.1 Saprospiraceae bacterium | reverse complement strand
CCAATGATCAAAAGCGTCCAATAACTTCCTATTTCTGGAGCCGGGACAGCAAGTATGTCATTTATGTGCAGGATAAGGGAGGTGACGAAAACTATCACTTGTATACTGTTGATCCATCGAAGGCACCGCATGGAATTCCTGAAGCGAAGGATCTCACTGATTATGGTAGTATCAGAACTATGATAATGGCACTTCCCAAAAACGACCATGATGTCATTTATGCAGGACTTAATGATCGGGATAGTGCATGGCATGATCTTTATAAAATAAGTATTTCTACAGGCGAGCGAGCACTCATCTTTGAGAATACACAGGGGATTAATGCCTATTATTTTGATCTCGATTACAATCTGGCTATGGCAAGCCGATCCACGGCTGATGCAGGTACAGAATTGCTAAAAAAAGACGGAGATCAATGGACCACAATTTTGACCAGTTCTGGAGATGAAGACATATCACCTTTAAAATTCATGTCAAAAAATGAGGTCTTTGTCGACACCAATATTGGAAAGGATGACTTGTCACTTTTTGGTTTACTGAATATCGATAATGGCCAAATTAAAAAAGTTGAAAGTGATCCCCAGGGAAAGGTAGATTTTGGTGGAGCCATGTTCTCTTCAAAAACGGATCAATTGCTGGCAACCGTTTATACCTTTGAAAAGTCTGTTGTATACTGGAAAGACAAAGCATTTGAAGATGACTATAATTTCTTAAAAGATTATTTTAACCAAGCCGAAGTACACTTCACATCCGGCACAGAAGACGAACAAGTCTGGATCATTGGTGTCAATTCGGACACAGACCCAGGTGCCACTTATCTTTTTAATAGACAAGACAGACAGGTTACATTTTTATATCGACCGAGACCAGAATTACCAATTGACCAATTGTGCAAGATGGTACCTATCTCCTACAAAAGTACAGATGACTTAACTATTCATGGGTATATGACAATACCCAGGAATGGAAATAATTCACGTCTTCCCGGAATAATCATGCCTCATGGAGGACCGTGGGTTAGGGATACCTGGGGTTATCAGTCATATGCTCAATTCCTGTCTAACAGGGGATATGTGGTGCTCCAAGTTAATTATAGAGGATCAACGGGATATGGTAAGTCCTTCCTGAATGCAGGTGATCGAGAATGGGGTATGAAAATGCAGGACGATCTTACAAATGGTGTACAATACCTAATCAATAATAAGATTTGTGATCCTAAAAGGGTTGGTATTATGGGTGGTAGTTATGGTGGTTATGCCACTTTGGCTGGATTGACATTTACACCAGACGTATATGCCTGTGGTGTGAGTATCGTTGGTCCGTCCAATCTGTTTACTTTATTAGAAAGTATTCCCCCTTACTGGGAGACAGCCCGGGCAATGTTTCACAAAAGAATGGGAGATCCTTCCAATGCAGAAGGAAAAGATAGACTCAGAGCACAATCACCATTTTTTCATGCTGATAAGATCAAAGCACCATTATTGGTTGGACAGGGAGACAACGATCCAAGAGTAAAGACGGCGGAATCTGAGCAAATCGTCTCGGCGATGAAAAAACATGAGTTAGCCGTAGAATATCTCAATTTTCCGGATGAAGGCCATGGATTTGCCAATCCTCGAAATAATATGGCCTTTACAGCTGTAATGGAGCGATTCCTTTCTGATCACCTGGGTGGGCAATATCAGAAAGAAATGCCTCCGTATCTAGAGAAAATAGTAAACAAAGTGACTGTAAAATAGAACTGACAATGGCAGGGCATACATGAATATTGTATGCCTTCCTTCAAATTTTTCAATTTTAAATATTGTATATAAGCCCATTGTAAAAGTTAAAATTGGAAATACTTAACATACTCTTAAGAGACGAAAAGGATTTGTAGGCGTTTATAATTTTAAATTCACCTACTATGGAAAATCCTGCTAAACGCATTAGATCCAGCCGGATCCGAAAAAATATCCTGAAGACTTCTGAATTTAAAGTTATTGCCTATTTCTGTCGGATTATGCCTGCTTGGGTAAAGCCAGATATGTTAACTACAACAGGTATTATAGGGAGTATAATTATAGCTGCGGGGATGATTCTGGCTGTAAATAACCCGCTCTGGTTACTATTATCAGTTGGAGGTTTTGTGATCCAATGGTTTGGAGATAGCCTGGATGGGCGACTCGCTTATTATAGAAATATTCCAAGAAAATGGTATGGATGGGCGCTTGATTTAAATGCAGATTGGATTTCGGCAAGTATTATAGGTCTGGGATTTTACTTTTATTTTCCAGATTGGAAAGTTGTCGCATTTTTATTTGTGGTGGCTTATGGAGGTTCTATGCTTCTCTCATTAATCAGGTATAAAATCGCTGATAAATACGTCATTGATACACACATGATGGGTCCTACTGAACTCAGAATTATAATTTCAATTTTCCTTTTAGCCGAGATTCTTTTCACAGGCATACTTTGGAAATTCGCTTTAGTAGGATCAATTATTCTCATGATCATTAATGTAACCGATACCTGTAAAATACTGGGATTAGGTGATCAGCGTGATATGCATGAAAAAGCTCAGAAATTGCTTTCCATTAAGAAATAAAAGCAATTCCAATTTGACGCTGATAAAAGAAATCACTTCATTCTCCCGGGCTCAATTATCTGCCTTCGCAGGAGGGCTTGTAGATTATGGCGTCATGTTAATATGCGTGGAAATATTCGCGACCCACTACATTTTCGGTATAGTATCAGGCGGTATCATCGGTGCAATTGTAAATTATACAATTAACAGATATTGGTCCTTTAAGGGTCATAATGAACAAGCCCACCACCAACTTGGTAAATTTATAATTGTGGTCGTAGGAAGCATTTTATTAAAAAGTGGGGGCACCTCTTTCTTTACAGAAATAATCAAAATAGATTATCGGGTATCCAGGCTCTTGACTGACTTAATTGTTTCTTTTGGTTTCAACTATACCCTTCAACGTTTTTGGGTTTTTAAAAATCAAATAAAGACGGAAAATTGATAATTGATGAACGACTGATCCCGAAGGGTCGAGCTCGACAGTGCTCGAAAGGAGTGAAGGCGTCAGCCCGTGAAGAATTCTAAAATGATATAATTGAAAATTGAGAATTGAAATGTGCTTAAGTTTTTATGTGCCTTAAATGGTGCATATTTGAAAATGTCCTCCTTTTCAAAGGAGGTGGCCGCAGGTCGGAGGATTTGCTCCTGCTTGCAGCTCTCTTAGAATTGGACTTTTGTTTAGTAATGCATCCTACTCGGGCTGACGCCTTCACTCTCTTCAAGCGCTGTCGCACTTGACCCTACGGGATAGGTCGTTCATCCCGCCTTCGGCACCCCTTTGAAAAGTGGGACCATACCATATTGCAAAGGCTTAGGCATTCACTCATTTCATCATTTTAGCATTTCATCATTTTAGCATTATTGCATTATATAAATTCGTAGGGAATTGAATCAAAATTCTTGCACTTGCTTCATAAAATCTTTCAATTTAATGGCATCCAAATTGTCATGTACACGGACCCCTGAACAAAGATCTATGCCAAAAGGCTGAACAATTTTGATGGCTTCCTGCACATTTTCCTTTTTAATTCCCCCAGCTAAATAAACAGGAATATCAACTTCATCTACGATTTGACGGCTTATGTTCCAATTATGAGTATTTCCAGTTCCTCCCAGGGTTCTAATTGCAAGTTTGGGATTCCCACTGTCCAATAAAATTGCATCGACCCACGATTGAACTAATCTCGCCTCTTTTAAACTTTCATCTCCATGTACATGCACCACCTGGATTATATGTACATCTGGTAAAGCTGCTTTTATATCTTTTAAATCTCTTACGGTCACACGGTCTACTAACTGAAGCGTATTGGTCCCGGTTCTCTGTGCATGACTAATAATGTCTCTGGCCGAAGTCTCACTTGTCAACAAGAAAGTATCTACTATACCTTTCATTTCAAGTGCTATTTCACATATCAGGTCGTCGCCTATAATACCTGGCCCGCTAGGCATTTGCCCTACCAAGCCAATAGCGTTAGCACCATTATTTACTGCTAAAATGGCTTCTTCCATTGATTTTATACAACAAATTTTTACTTTGATATCCTTCATTCTTTCCAGTTTGCTGTCAAATTAAAACCGATAAGAAAGGGCCGTTAACAACTCATTATCGAGGTTCACAAGATATATTCTTTTAATAAAATTGGAGACAGTAAATTTACCGATGACAGAATTATAATGTAGCGATCCAGATTTTTATGACATCAATATTAAAATTATTCTTCATCATATTTCTTCTTTTCGGCGTAACTCCCGAAATGATAAATGCGCAAAAGATTAGTGTCAGACCAGTCACTTCAGCAGTTAGTCTTGTTCAGAAACCTATTATCGACGGGGAGGTATTAAATGACCCGATATGGCTTGCTGTTTCTTCTTTTGGGTCTATGATTCAGGTTCAACCTAACTCTGGAAATCCTGCTTCTGAGAAAACTGATATAAGGATAGGATTTGATCAAACGACCTTGTATGTATCAGTAGTTTGCTATGATAAAAATCCTGAAGGAATAGTAGTAACAGATGCAAGAAGAGATGGTAATCTGG
>JAJCYJ010001008.1 GCA_029262975.1 Saprospiraceae bacterium | reverse complement strand
ATTTCTTGTTGCATCTGATGTGAAATAATGTGGGTGTAGTTCAGAATTTCGTTTTTCGGGTTGTCACCATTTTTGCTAAAAGCAAAAAATGCCGCCATCTCATTTCAATTACCTCTTTTTTCACCAGGGAGACCACTTCGTTATACCGCTGGCTACGATATATCGGCCTTACACGACTTTACAAAAAAATTAAAAACGTTATCAATTTTTTAATTGTACCGCTTTTTCAATTTGCTTGCTTAAATGAACCAGCACTTCACCCAATATTTCAATTTGCTCCTGCGCCTCTACATAACTACCCTCTTCTATTGCTTCCCGGACACCAGGTAGTGTCTTTACACCATAACCTGTATAAAAACCCGGTGCATAAATGTGATGTTTGTACCACGGCCTTCGTGGTAATCCATGATCCCTGGTCATCGCGCGTTCCACATTTATCAGTAGTTGGTTTAGTTCATTTGACTGCGCATTAGAATCCGCGCTTTCTTTGATTTTAGAAGCATATGCCTTCGATTGCTTTTTCAATTGAGCCATGCCATTATGAATCGGCGCAAAATTGAAAAATGGTACTTCTGGTTTTGGATCCGGGAGAACGATCGATTCTTTAGGATCCAATGTCAGCTCATAAATACCCTCATTCAAGAGTTGATTGTGCCGTTCTGATTTATCCCGTAAATCATCAGCCATTTTAGTCAGTTCATTTACATAACCATCAACTGTATTAGTAAAATGTTCGAATTCAAAAGGGAGGACATCTGCATTGGCCAGGCGCAACGATGTGCGTCCTGCGACCTTTGCCAAAGTCACACCATAGACAAAATCCGGATCCTTGAATCTCTTGTACAATTCATACGAATCATACATCGTATGGTATTCTCCTCCTGAACTTTCGCCACCAAAACCAAGATTAAATGAAGCAATACCCAAATGCTGGAAAAAAGGTGAATAATCCGAACCAGATCCAAGGGCAGATAATTCAAAATGCTGCCACTTCTTTCTGCCACGAACAATCTCTGACGCATTCCTCCTGTCGAAGACCGACACTCCTTTTTGGGGATCCTGCACAACATGAGTGATCTGATTGAAGAACTTCTCTAATGTATGGGAGCCACCTGCACCGAGATACCCACGTCCTGTCCCATCTGTGTTAATATATGCTACTGCTTTTGTTTTTAATTCTTCAGCATGTGTTTCTACCCATTCTGTAGAGCCCAGCAATCCTGGTTCTTCGGCACCCCATGCGCAGTACACCATCGTCCTTTTCGGATGCTGTCCTTGTCGCGCCAATTGTCCGACTACCCTCGCCTCTTCCATAAGCGCGACCAATCCACTTATCGGGTCTGCTGCGCCGTGTACCCAGGCATCATGATGATTTCCTCTGATCACCCATTCATCCGGCAGAGTGCTTCCTTTAAGTGTAGCTATGACATCATATGCCGGTTTTAATTGCCAATCAAATTCCAATTTTAAATGGACAATCGCGGGACCAGGACCAATATGATAGGTAATAGGTAGCCCACCATTCCAAGATGAAGGTGCGACGGCCCCACCCAATGCCCTTAAAAGAGGCAGTGCATCGTGATAGGAAATAGGAAGCACTGGTATTTTGGTAAGCGTAGGTGCGTCTTCTATCTCCAGTCTCACAGCATCAGCTGTTGCTCCATAACCAGGAGTAAGTGGGTCGCCCGGGGCAAATGGCATATCCATTACTGAGCCTCTTTGTACACCATGTTCATTTTTAAATGGGCCAACAGGATAGACATCTCCACGATGGTATCCGTCATCTTTTGGATCTGAATATATCAAACAACCTATGGCACCTTTCTCAGCCGCTACTTTTGGTTTTATACCTCTCCAGGATCCCTGGTATTTGGCTATTACAATTTTGCCCTCGACACTTATTCCTCGTTTTTCGAGTTCTTCATAATCAGCAGGAATCCCATAATTCACAAATACTAATTCTGCAGTGACATCACCGTCCGGCGAAAAAGCATTGTATCCCGGCAAAGCCTCCTCGGTTTGGGTGGAAGAAAGGTCCCCTGGAACAGGAGGTTCTGTCAGGCTCGCAGTAAACTCTTCAGGACCGATCATTTTTAAGCTGCGTAATTTGGGTGTTGGAAAAAGAACATCAAAACGTTCAATTTTAGTCTCAAATCCCCATTCTCGAAACTTGGCAGCGACAAAGTCAACCACCACCTTGTCATATGGTGAACCCACATGATGAGGACGAGCACTAAGATGTTTCATCCATTGATCAAGGTTTTCAGCTTTTAACAATTCATCAAATTGATTTTCAAGCTCTAATTGATTTGCTGCGGATTCTGCCGAGAATCCCAAAAGTCCATCCTTTTGACTATTTACCTCAACTGAAAAAAGAGTCAAAAGCATGCTAATGAGTAGGAAGGAAGTAGTAAGTTTCATGGTATTGCCTTATTATAGTGGCTGGTAAATGTAACATGATCTAAATCAATTTTCGATAAATATCTATAGAATGATAAAGGTGGGAATCGTCGGTCTCGGGAGACTTGGAAAGGAATATGCTAAATACCTGGCTCATGATATAAATTCGGTACGACTGGTAGCAGCTTGTTCTATTTCAGAGGAAGAATTAGCTTTCGCAAAAAATGAATTGGGTGTTCCATTTTTATTTAAGGATTACGAAGAGATGCTGAAGCAGGCTGATATAGAAGCCATCTTCGTTATAAGCTCCACTGATCAGCATGCGACCCATATTATTAAGGCGTTGCAGCATGGCAAACATGTCTTTTCAGAAAAGCCATTGGCTGTCTCTATCGAAGCATGCCAGGAAGTTGCACGCATTTCAGAAAGTCATCCTGAATTAATTTGTCAAATTGGATTTGTCAGAAGATATGATCCCAGCTATCAATATGCAAAAACTAAAATAGCAGAAGGTCTTATCGGCAAACCATTTTTAGTTAAATCACAAACGGTTGATAAAGACTTCGAATCAGGTTTTCAAATTCAGTATGTCGGAAAAAGTGGAGGTATCTT
>JAJCYJ010001007.1 GCA_029262975.1 Saprospiraceae bacterium | reverse complement strand
TTTCTGGAATCATTTATCACAAGGATGACAGCCTTGCCCATATTTATAAAAGTTGGAATTATTCTAATTTCATTAATATTTATAGTTTATCATTTTGTGATTTATCCATATCTATATCAATTAAAAAATAAAATTGGAAATGATGATTATGAAATAAAACCTGGAGATCTTTCCGATCAAAATATAGATACAAATAAATACAGATCCTTTGGAGAACTTTCAGAATTATCACTTGCCCAACTCCGGCTTTTGTTGGGCCCTGTTTTAAACAAAGGTATTCTGCCCACTATTTTGTTTATGACCATTGCTTATTGGATATGGGCAAAATACAGAGTACTAAGTATGATTGAGACTCAGTTTTTACATGATGTTAATCAACTCTTCAGCTTCGACACTGCAGGCTATTTCCTTCTATTTTCCTACAGCTTCGTTTTACTGCATATCACATTAGTAATCGCAAGTAAATATCAAAAAGCAACTTCTGGATATAGCAATTATTTAATGATATTAAAGAATGATGGCTGGAAGGCATATCTCTTAATGATCCCCTATCTACTGGCTTTATATTTTTATTCAACGTGGGTACTTTTACTCGTTTTCGTGTTTTATCCTCCCCAGTGTCCCCTGACCGTTCTTTATCTTTCGATACATAAAAACAAGTCGTTCAGAACTGCTTTCATAGAAGGTATAAGTCATGGATATAATAAGTACATTGATTATTTAAGTGCATTTATAACTTCCAGTTTTATCTATTTTTTATTTTGGCTGGTAAGTTTCACTATATCGTCTTTTCTATATCGGGACTTTGTATCCTGGCACAATTTTTTTCCAGGAGAATTAAATAATGCACTTTTCTTTGGAAGTGTGATAAGGATTATAACAGCAGGATGTGGCTTTGCATTTTTCTATTTCATGTATATGAATACATATCAGTCTTTCATGTGCAGAGACGATAGTCGGGACATCCTGCAAAAAATAGATTCTTTTGGCATTAAAAAGACCACATCATGATGTACAAAGTGATGATCTCCTTGCTTATAATATTTTGTGGTTCAAAATTATCAGGCAAAACACTTCAAAATGGTGAACCTGATTCCATTTTAAAAGATAATATAGCCAGTGAGGAAGTGGAAGAATTGGGTGAAGAACTAGATTATTCTAAAACAAAAGACATTTGGGTTCTTCGTGAAAACAAACCCGAAAAAGAAGCGAAAAAACAATCTCGTAATCAGTTTGGATTCGTAGGACAATTAATATACTACATTATTATAATGCTCATCATCATTGTAGTAATCGCAATGCTTTTCTTTTTCTTGTCTAATATAAGCGATGACAGATCTATTGAAATAATTGAAGAAGAAGCTGATGAAGTAATTGAGGACATTCATGCTCTAAATCTAGGGGAAATGCTTCATCTGGCACTGAGTGAGGGAAATTACAGGCCAGCGCTAAGGATTGAATTTTTACAACTGCTCAAAGAACTGTCAGATGCACAATTAATAGAATGGTCTAAAGAAAAAACGAATAGAGACTATAGCAGAGAATTAAGCCATCAATCAATTCATACATCCTTCCGTCAGGCGGCTAATTTATATGAAAGAGTCTGGTACGGGGATAATAATATCACCGAAGAAAACTATAAGGCCTCAACACAGCTCTATAGAAGTCTGAGCAATTCGCTAAAACCAGAATTTTTATGATCGTGAAGCATTATAGAATACTTATTCTGGGCACTCTTCTTTTCCTCCTGTTTTATGGGCTCTTCCATATCCTGTTTGTATCCAAAAGTGTTCCAGACGTAAACTGGACAACTACTTTTAATTATGACGATAAAGAGCCGAACGGTTGCTGGCTTTTTCATGAGATTCTCAAGAAAAGTTATGGTGCAGAAAGGGTCGTAAAACTGGACAGGCAAAATATAATACCACCACACAGTGATTCAATTAATAAAGGATACTTGTATATAGGAGATTATTTCGCATTTGATCAAGACAAATTAGAGAACTTGTCCGGCTTTGTAAAAAAGGGTGATGATGCCATAATAATAGTGTCGGACTTTGGATACTACACAGACTCTCTTTTCCGTCAGTATTTTTCTTATTACGGCAGACAAGACAGCTTGCTTAATTTGCAAATCTCAGGAGATACAACAGCCTTCTCATTTTCATATTATGAATTTCAATTCGACTCTTCAGTTTTTTATTTTCATAATGTATTAGATAGCCTGGATAAGAATGATGTAAGAGATATTGAAGTTTTATCTTATTTCAATGATTCGCTTCCTGTATTTATAAAAATGAAATATGGGCTCGGCCATTTTTATATACATATGATTCCTGACGCCTTTACTAATCTTGGAATTAAGAAGGGAGGAATGAAGGATTATGTAATCAATGTGATGCCATTACTAAATATTGATACCCTGTATCTTGATAACGACCAATATGGTGCTATTTATAGTGGTGCAGATAGTCCGCTTCAATATATAATATCACAACCAAAGCTGAAGTGGTCTTATTATATAGTTTTGCTTGGGCTTTTGTTGTTTGCCATATCACGTGGTCAAAGAAGACAAAGAATAATTCGCACAATCGATATTAATGAGAATACTTCTCTGGAATATGTACATACATTAAGCGAGCTTTATCGAGCCCAGAATCAACACTATAAATTGGCCATCCATTTAAAATCTTTATTTAGTCAATGGATCAGAAAAAAATATTTTATTAAACCGGATGAAGAAAACTATATCCGAAAGATTGCCCATAAAAGCAAAATGCCGGAAGACGAAATACAACGTCTTATAAATCGCATAAATTCTGCTGTGGGCAACAAAAGATTTGGAGAAGAACAATTGAAGAATTTATATAATGATTTGGATCATTTTTACAAAAACTGCAAATAAATATGGAAGAAATTCAAGATAATATCCCTCGTGATTCGGACCCGGAGTCGGAACAAAAACCAATGGAATATAACAGAATAAACATTGAACCATTTACCGAGAAGATGAAGAAGGTTCAAGCCGAAGCTGCAAAAGTATTGATAGGACAGGAAGACCTTGTAGAGTTGATTATAATCAGTATCGTATGTAATGGTCATGTCCTTTTAGAGGGAGTCCCGGGAATAGCCAAGACATTGAGTGCAAAAGTGATGGCAAAAACTTTAGATACGGATTTTACAAGAATTCAATTTACGCCGGATCTTATGCCTTCCGACATCATTGGCACATCGTTATATGATTTAAAAACATCCAAATTTTCATTTATTAAAGGGCCTATTTTTTCAAATATTATCTTGATCGATGAGATTAACAGGGCACCAGCTAAAACACAATCTGCCCTTTTTGAAGTTATGGAAGAAAAGCAAATTACATTTGAAGGTGTTACTCATCCAATGAAATTTCC
>JAJCYJ010001006.1 GCA_029262975.1 Saprospiraceae bacterium | reverse complement strand
ATGGCTTACATCAAATTCATCTTTTTCACGGGCATCCAAGAAAAGAAACCCTCTTGTTGAGTCTTTAATAACTTGTTCAACCGACAAGACAGGCACTTGATAACTGATAAGATTATCAATCTTTTTATCAAAATCAGGATTAAGTACACGCTGTGCTGTAGCCGGCAAAGCAAATTGCAAGCTTATAATTAGAAATATTAAAATCGAAAAAACAAATTGAAATTTATATGAATTTGATCGGGCCATTACCTACAACATCTTTTATAATACGATTATTAAAAGCCAGGGGTCTAAGAGCTTCATTTATGAATTCATCAGCTTGCTTTGCAATACTTTCAGGATACAAGATATGAACATTTGGTCCTGCATCAAGTGTAAAAAATATAGGCAAACCGGATTCTGATCTGAATGCCCGAATACGTTTAATTACGGCTATTGTACCAGGTTCCATTAGGATGTATGAAGGATCTGAGCACATCATTAATGCATGTAATGTTAAAGCTTCATCTTCCACAACTTTTCCAAATATTTCAAGATTACCCTCTCCCATACTTTTTAAAAGTATGGCCATATGATCTTCCGCTTGTTGATATCTTTTTTCTGCGAAAATGTTGGTATCCATGAGGGCATGTCCCGCCGTAGATGAAACTGATTTTTTTTCTTCACTTACGATAAGGACATCATCGTGAAAAGTTTCAAAAACTGGATGTACGTTGTGCACTGGTATGGCATATTCATCACGCGCATCCGATATCACCTTAGATCTTCCCCATGCTACTAGTTTGGGGTAAACAGATCGTGATGCACTTCCACTACCCAGCCTGGCAAGCATGGAGGCTTTTCGAAAAAATGCATGCTCATCATTTTCTAATTTATACAGTACCTGTTCGATATCGCAAAGGCACAAAGCCAAGGCACTCATGCTTGATGCTGAAGAAGCTATACCAGAAGAATGCGGAAAAGAATTCCTGCTCTCAATATCGAAAGATAATTGATTAAGAAAAGGCATTATAGGCAATAACGACGAGCAATATTTTGAAATACGCTCTGAAAAGGCTTGTTCTTTTTTCCCTTCAAAAGTGAACGTAATCCATGGTTTTTCCGGCATCCTCGGAGCATAGTTCACAGAAGTTGTGGTATGGGCTTCAGATAAAGTAAAGCTGAGAGAAGCGTTCTCCGGAAGTTGGACAGCACGTTTGCCCCAGTATTTAACAAGAGCTATATTCGAAGGACTTTTCCAGCCGACCTTTCCTTCGAGCAACTGGCTTTTTTCTAATAATGGAAGGGGTTTAATTTCTGTCATATAAAAATCTAATTATTGACTATTTCGTGAGAGATGTCAAAATCTTGCAATACGATATCCAGGATTGGGTTTTGACCTTCTACATAACCGTGCTTCAGCCGGTATCCATAAAGCTTACTAGACTGATTCCAGTAAAAGGCTTTAAATTTTCCTTGTGTCATTTTTATCAAATCAAACATCTTTGTATCAAGTTCACGTTCGATCATTTTAACCATTATTTTTCCCTGGGTTTTGGACAACCCCTTAAGGGGAGTCTCAAATTCTCTTTCTAATTCTTTTGAAAGTTTTCGCAAAAACTTTTTTCTCTTTCTTTTTTTCATAGTCGCGGTGACATATTCTGCTTCTCTGAATATTCTGATCGCCTCCTTAGCATACGGATATACAATAGCGGCATATCTACGATACTTCAGATATTTTAAATAATCTCCACTGGATGCAAATGTCCTTGGCGAGGATACATCAATATTTCCTAACGTTGCGAGAAATAGAGTATCTCCTTCGGAGATCAAAGCTGGTACTAACTGGCCGTTGATTGCTATATTTCTAATGGTGTCTTTGATGATATCTGTTTGTTGCATTTTCTGGAGTGCAGCATCCAGCAAAGTGTGCTGACCGTCTAATGACGAACCGACTGAAAATATTATGATCGCAAAAATGATCTTCATGCCAATATAACGATGCGCAAATGTAGGGGAATACACAACAAGAAAAATTCCTTAATTCTTAAAAGCGAAATTCAATTGAAGACTATGGGCCTTCATTTATCACAAAACCATCGGAGCGGTTACTTGCTCTTTTATTTAATCACTTTCTATCTTTGTCTACTATGAGATTTGTAGCGAACGCTTTGTCTTTAATCTTCCATCCTTTATTTCTCGTTTTTGGTCTTGCTGTGACAGCCTATTGGGTGGACAAATATTCCTATTATCTCAATGATCCAAAAGATGTAGGCGTAATGTTCATTATGGATTTCGTATTACTGGTGCTTTTCCCGGCGATAGGAGTAGCAATGATGGCAGGACTAAAGATGATATCTGGACTTTCCATGAAGAAAAGAGAAGATCGCATCGGCCCCCTGATTATCACATTGTCCTTTTACATTTGGTTCTTTATAAATGTTTATAACAGCTCAAATTATCCGGATACACTAAAGTTTGTCGCTCTTGGCATCACACTATCGGTTGGCATCGCATTTTTCCTTAACAATTTTATCAAAATCAGTCTTCATGCGATAGGAGCAAGTTCGTTTTGTACCGCTTTGGGTATACTTTTACTAAAAAAGAAGTCATCCTTTATTGATATAGATCTCTTCTTGATTGGAGGGTATCGAGTTTCTGCTATTTTTGTGCTCCTTTTGTGTGTGGTAATTGCCGGAGCGATAGGATCTGCCAGACTTTATCTGAAGGCGCACAGCCTGGAAGAAGTATATGGAGGCTATCTTGTTGGTATTTTTGCCCAAATAATCGCACTTAGGATCATCATGTAAACAGGAAGGTATAAATGAGTAAAATCAAACAAAAGATAGAAGCTGCCTGGGAGGATCGGTCTTTGCTTGACAAAAAGTCTTACCGAAAAGCCGTTAGGGAGTTGATAAAATTACTGGATAAAGGAAAGCTTCGTGTTGCTGAACCTACAGAAAACGGCTGGCAGACTCATGACTGGATAAAGAAGGGTGTCATTTTATATTTTCCTATCCAGGAAATGAAAACAATAGAAGTTGGTCCATTTGAATTTCACGACAAGATTCCACTTAAGAAAAACTTTAAAAAGAAGGGCGTTCGGGTTGTCCCCCATGGTATCGCCCGTCATGGTTCCTTTCTTGAAAAAGGAGTTGTGATGATGCCCAGTTATGTCAATATTGGAGCGTGGGTAGGAAGCGGTACGATGGTCGATACTTGGGCGACAGTTGGTTCTTGTGCCCAGATAGGAAGAAATGTACATTTGTCTGGAGGTGTTGGGATCGGAGGCGTACTCGAACCACTGCAAGCAACACCGACAATTATTGAGGATAATTGTTTTATAGGATCCAGATGTATTATTGTGGAAGGAGTCAGGGTTGAAAAAGAAGCCGTTCTGGGAGCAGGTGTGGTGTTAACCCAATCAACACACATTATTGATGTTACTGGAGAAGAGCCCAAAACATTAAAAGGCTATATACCGAGCCAAAGTGTGGTGATTCCCGGAAGTTATTCTAAAGAATTTAATGCTGGTTCATATAACGTAAATTGTGCCCTAATTATAGGAAAACGTAAAGAGTCAACAGATAAAAAAGTTTCACTTAACCTTGCTCTTCGTGACTACGATGTTGCAGTATAGATATGTATGTCATTAGACACACAAACTTCT
>JAJCYJ010001005.1 GCA_029262975.1 Saprospiraceae bacterium | reverse complement strand
ATCGTTACATATAAGTCTGGATTTATATTAGCAAATGCCCTGTTTACAGGATCTGGCCATTCGTCTAACGGCATTCGCAGTACATGTTCAGGGTAGTAATTAGCAAAGATTAATTCTGAGTATCTTGGATTTGCATAATCGCCTTTTGCTTCAAGAGCCCTGATTTCTGCAAGCACATCCGGTGGGAGTTGAGGGCCAAGGACATTATTGGCATAATCAATATAATCCGGAATTGAGGCCATCATATTGGAGACAATCAAGCCTTTCATATTCTGTTGATATTTCAGGGCATATTCCATACCTAAGATACCGCCCCAGGAACTTCCGAGGAGATAGAAATTGTCTGCATTTAAACCAAGGGCTTTTCGCACTTGTTCCACCTCATCGACATATCTATCCACGGACCAAAGGCTCCTGTCATTTGGTTTGTCACTGTAGGCTGATTCCAGTTGGTCGTAATAGTAGTACTCAATTTGAGCATAAGGAAAATAGGAATCGAAAACTTCAAAATACTCATGAGTTGCACCGGGTCCACCATGTAGCAGTAAGACTTTCATAGTTGGATTATTACCGACTCTCTTTGTCCAAACTTTAAATTCTCCAGATGTAGTTTTTATTGGAATCATTTTGACGCCTCCACTTAATTTGTCATCTCGATTAGAGTAGTCTAAATAGCTTAGTTCTTTAGAGATGGATGGGCTGTGATCTTTATTTTGGGAACAGCTTGGAAAGATCAAAAATATTGAAAGGAAGAGCAATATGAATTTCATAATAATATATTTAATGTTAGATTCTGAATAAGTGCATTTAGAAAAATTCAAAAATTTATTTTAATGACATGTGGTGGAATTTATGAAGATACTAAATGGAGACTGAGATCATTTCTTTAATTCTTAATTCTCTTTTCTTAAACACCAAAACTTGAAATTTATTTGTTGCGTTCTCACTCTAAAAGGAATCAATTATTTTCAAGCTTTTTACCCATCAGGGAGGGGCGGAAACAGCTTGAAATTGTCTTCAATGACAAATAGGCATGTAATTTAGACGTCTTCGTTATTCTGAATCATTACCTTGCTTAGATTTGCCTCCTCGATTTTGTACCCATGTGAAGACGACTCCCGACCCTATCGCCATCGTCACTGCAAATCCATTAAATAGTATGTCATTTGGGTCGAAAACCCGATTGGGTATGAATAGCTGAAGACATTCATCTATCACACCTATAGCAAAAGAAATTATGACTGCGTATAGAGCGGAGGATCGAATATTATCAGTATGCTTTTCTCTTTCTATTAACGCTTTGTGTATGAAAATTGCAAGCACACTATATTCAAAAAGATGACTTCGTTCTGGAATGCCCAACCTGAGAAAAAGCATCATATAAACGGCGGCAATACCAATTAATATTAGAATTTCAACCTTTGTAGTTTTGGGTCTTAGGCTATGCATTAAGATAGTTACACCTACTAGTAACATGCCGAATAAGAATATGATGGCTTGAACATTCTGATTGGCAAATAATTTGGTATATAGTTGTCCGAGAATTAGGGTTGAGTAAATAGCAACTAATACTGCGAGGGCGCACAGCCAAAGTTGTTTTTCACGTGAAGATGTAAAAAATGACATAGTATCTAATATCAAGTCTATTCAGGTGCACTTCAAAAATACACAATTTCAGTTGACTACATATTTGATATATACAAGATGTCACAACCTAACGTTGATTTGCAACATTTGACCAATAGTTTTTTAGTTATGGACAAAAAATATAAAGCACTTCCTGTGACGTATATGGCAGCAATGATATCCCGAATTACATCAGCCACAGCCTAGTACATCCAGGGGTTTTTATCCCATGGGATAGCATAGAATGAAGGTTCGAACACGTCGGATGAAAATAATTGAATGCGAGACTATTGAATATTTCAACATGACCATGCCATATTTACTATAAGTAGCAAAATCATATACTACCACATAATAAAAAGCATTGCATTCTTTTTACAATATAGTCCGCCATTGTCCTATTTAAGTAACAAAATGAATTTGTTACTTGCTTTAGGTATTGCCGCCTGGAACTATTCTCCTTTTTATGAACAAAAAGGATCTTGTTGTAAGCTTATCTCACCCCTATATCTTTACAGGCGAGACCATGTTTGATCTTGGCAGCCGAACTCAAGGCAAAGATCAATTCTTCTTGGGTTTTGATCTGACCCTTTTCTTACGATTCGTTTTATTTAAATTCTGAATATTGGGATGATTAATATAAATCTGATCAAGATATTGATATTAGTAAGAAACTCATTTTCATTCTTTCTATTTGCCTGAATTGTGCGTTGAGAAGGACAACGATGCCATTTAATAATTCAAATGTTCAGTTACCACACTTTTTGAAATACTAAAAAATGTTGTCAATCGAAGTTGTATCAGGACTTTTAAACGCGTGTTGCTACACGGATTAATAAAAATTGTACACATCCCGCTGTATACTTGCGATGAAATGAAATGTACCTCTGAATAACTGAGTGATTAGTTTTATTAAATTGTTAGAATTTTTAATGGAACTAAGAGACAGGGTAATATTCTATATTTGAGCATTCTTATTTCAAGTTAAGTGAAGAGAAGGTGCTCAAAAAAATTCTGGTTATAATTCTCATAGTAGTAGTGCTGGCCGGAATTTTCCTGTCGAAGCGAATAACACAGATACGTCCCAGCCCAACAATTGAAGATTCGAAGACATCGATTATTGGTTTTAGTCATATAGGCCTTGTTGTTGAGGATCTCGATGTGATGTTGGATTTTTATCAGCGTGCAACTGATTTTGAATTATTAAGTAGAGAGCTCGTCAGTGAGAATGCTGCAGCAAATAAACTCTTTGGGCAAGAAGATGTACGATTTGAAAAGGCTACGCTTAAGTCACCTAATATGTTTCTTGAGTTAACTGCATTTGATCATCAGACGGATACATTGAAAGAGAAAATGCCACCTCAAGGGCCTGGTATGACACATACATGCTATCAGTCCGCTCAAGAGTTTTCTGGCTACGATAAATTCAAAAAAGCAGGAGTGGAACTATTGAGCCGAGGATCAGAACCGATTGCACTTGGTAACTATGGAGTAACCTATGCATATGCTCATGATCCCGAAGGAAATATGATAGAGATGGAGCAAATGTCCAATTTTGTAATTTGGTTGATGATCGGTAGTAAATGGGCAAAGGAAAATCCTATGTGGATGACTCAAGTCGGTATTCTTAGCCCTAATGTGTCCAGGTTGACAGATTTCTATAAAGAAGTATTTGAGATAGAGCCATATAGAACTGGCACATATGGCGATAATATTAAAATGGATGAGGTCGCCAATTTAGATAGCCTGTCGTTTGAGGCAGCCTGGTTTATGTTGGATGGTAAAGGAAAAAAATTGGAATTAATGCAATATAATCACCCGGTTCCTACTCCGAATATAATTTACGAGCGATCACCATTGGAATTAGGATATTCCTATTCTCTTGAAGTCTTAGATATCCAAAAAGAATATAAACGCTTACTGACGAAGGGTGTACGTTTTATCAGTGAACCACAAAGATTAGGACCGTTTTGGATATGTTATGCTCATGATATAGATGGCAATGTATTTTCGTTAAGGCAAGCTATCGACCCAACTTATTCGCAACAAAATTTCTTATAAATTAGAATAGCCATTGATTAAAAAAGTACTTATCGGTATAGTATTATTTTTCGTTGTGATTTATTTAATCTTTTCATGGAGGTCAAATAATATTCCTGGAGAATCTATAATTGCCGAGCTCGATACCGAGACACTTTTTAATACTCGTTGTGGCGTTTGTCATAATGGAGGAAGCACTGAAGCGCCATTGATGTCAGCACTAAAAATATTGCCAGAAGAACACATCCTGGCTGCTATGAAAACAGGCGTCATGAAAAACCAAGCAGCTATGCTTTCTGGTAAGCAACATCGGCAATTAGCTGCATATATATCTGAGACTGACAAAAGCGATGCTGCTCCTTTAGTAGTTATAGGTCTTTGTGATGAAGCAGAAACCGATGATTATACCCAGGCATCTTCACAGGTGGATGATTGGGGCTTGGGCTTAAAGAACCAGAGATATTACGACCACCCAGATTTAAAGATCAATGAAGGCAATGTTGGAGATTTGGAATTAAAATGGGTTTTCGCTTTTCCCAATGCTTCCAGGGCCAGGGTTCAACCGACTATCGCCGGTAACACACTTTTTACAGCGAGCCAGTTGGGGACGATATATGTGTTGAATAAAGAGACAGGTTGTGTCCGGTGGACGTACCAGGCCGATGCCGAGATCAGGAGTGCCCTGGTTATCGGACGTGATGCTACAGGAAGGGCGGACAGATTATATTTTGGAGATTTTGTCGCCAATGTCTATGCACTGGATTTAAAGACCAAAAAACTATTGTGGAAAAGAAAAATAGATACTCATCCAGTTGCTACTATAACAGGTACTTTAAGCTTATATGACGATCGATTGTATATACCAGTTTCCTCAACAGAGATACTTTCGGCAGCTGATCCTGGGTATCCATGTTGCGATTTTAGAGGTTCTATGGTGGCTCTGAATAAGGAAGACGGATCTTTGATCTGGAAGACATATACGATCTCACAGGTACCTGAACAACAGGGCACAAATAGGAAAGGTGTGCCCATCTTTGCTCCCTCTGGTGCGCCCATTTGGACAGGTGTCACAATAGATACGCAAAGGAGACTATTATATATCGGTACTGGAGAAAATTATACCAGGCCAGTAACTAATACAAGTGATGCCATCATGGCATTTGCACTTGAAGATGGTAAAATAGCCTGGGTGCAACAGACAATGGCTGATGATGCATGGAACGGGGCTTGTGTTACAATAACCAGTCGTGCCAATTGCCCTGATGATAATGGACCTGATGCAGATTTTGGCGCACCTCCTATATTGGTTCGGGCCGGTGATCGCGATCTGATTTTAGTGGGACAGAAATCAGGAATAGTATATGCACTTGATCCTGATAAGAAAGGGGAAATAATATGGCAAAAACATGTCGGGCGAGGAGGAACGATGGGTGGTATTCATTGGGGCATGGCAACAGATGAAACGACATTATTTGTGCCGATCAATGACCGAGGGATATATGGTATCCATAAAGAGAAAGAAAAAGCTCCTGGAGTTCATGCGTTGAATGTAAATGATGGCAGGGTACTTTGGTCTACCATAGAAAAAGATCGATGTCCTCCTCTTACTTTGAGAGGTTGTGGACCCGGCATCTCTGCTGCTATTACACTTATACCAGGTATTGTTTTTGGCGGGACTCTGGATGGATTTATGAAGGCGTATGCGAGCCGTGATGGTAAAGAATTATGGTCTTATGATACAAAGAGAGATTATAAAGCTGTAAATGGTGTAAAGGCCTTTGGGGGCGCAATAGATTCTGATGGACCTATAATCGTGGGTAACCAGCTTTTTATTACTTCCGGATATGCAAAGTTTGCGGAGAAAGAAGGCAATGTATTGCTCTCTTTTGCAATCAATGATAATTAAATAATAAATAGATTAATGGAACAATTCAATTTAAAAGGAAAGGTAGCTCTAGTGACTGGAGGGAATGGAGGTATAGGATTAGCCTATGCTACGGGATTAGTTAAAGCAGGTGCAAAAGTAGCTATTTGGGGAAGAAATATGGAGAAGAATAAAGATGCTATTCAATCTTTAAAAGATCTTGGTAGCGAGGTTGCAGCATTCGTATGTGACCTCACAGATATCAATCAGGTTGATTCCTCCTTTGAGGCAACTATGAAAGAATTTGGTCAGGTGGACATATGTTTTGCCAATGCCGGAGGTGGTGGTCCAAAAGGCATGCTGCATAAGACAAGTGACGAGGATTGGAATGGAATATTGAATCTTAACTTAAATAGTGTGGTGTATACTTATCGTAAAGTAATTGCACAACTTATAGAAAGAAAGGCACCTGGAAAATTAATAGTTACCTCTTCTATAGCGGGATTGATAGGTATGGGGTATGCATCCGGATATTCAACTACAAAAGCGGCAGTACTAGGCTTAACCCGAGCTTTGGCAGTCGAGTTAGGAAGAAATAATATCCAGGTCAATGCTATTTTGCCTGGATATATTGAAACCGAATTATCAATAAATACACCTCCTTCATTTAAAGAAGCTGTATTGCGAAGATCCTGTTCTGGGACGTTTGGAACTTTAGATCAAATGGAAGGAGTGGCAGTGTTTTTAGCGTCCAGTGCGAGTGACTTTATGACCGGTCAATCAATAATACTTGATGGCGGACATACAATTCATCCCGGGTAGTTCTCTAAGCGAAATTTATCGAACAATTTGAAATTGATTTTCAAACCCGTGTGTTTATGAAAAATAATTTTCTAATAAAAAATACTCCATCATTTGTGGAGGATGCTCAACCCGTTTAAAAAAATAGGAACATGAACATTCTTATAGCATCTGATAAATTTAAAGGCTCTCTCAGTGCCCAAGCGGTCTGCCAATCCATCGCTGAAGGGATACATTTGAAGAACGAAAATATCGAGCTCATAATACAGCCAATGGCTGATGGTGGAGATGGCACAATGCAATTATTGAAAGAACTTTTGGGTCTTGAAGTGATTACTGCAAATACTGTTGATCCATTAGGGAGAGCTATTTCAGCTAATTATTATTCAGATGGGATTACTGCTTATATAGAATTAGCAGAAGCTTCAGGCATAACCCGATTAAGGACTGATGAGCTAAATGTTCTGGATGCAACAACTATTGGTACTGGTGTATTAATCGATGATGCTATTCGCAATGGGTGCAAGGAAATAGTGCTGGGCCTAGGGGGCAGTTGTACCAATGATGCAGGCCTTGGTATAGCTCATATATTAGGGTATAAATTTTTGGATAAAACCAACAGCGAAATCATTCCATGCGGTGCAAATCTGTTGGAAATTGAGAGAATTACGGCTAAACAATCTATAGGCACATGCAAGTTAACATTGTTGTGTGATGTCAAGAATCCACTTTATGGAATGAATGGAGCAGCATTTGTCTATGCCCGACAGAAAGGAGCGGATGATATGCAAATTGAATATTTAGACAAAGGACTTAGACATGTTTCAGATTTGATTCTGGATACTTGTGGTCTCGATATATCACACATTGAAGGTGGTGGTGCAGCAGGTGGAATAGCAGCAGGTCTAATAGGTTTGTTCCAGGCTAAATCCCTGAGTGGATTCGATTATCTCAAGGAGATAACTGGTTTAGAAGAAAAGATAAGAAATGCCGATATCGTCCTATCCGGAGAAGGCAAATTAGATCGTCAATCGCTGCAAGGTAAGGTTGTAGGACAGATTCTTGAATTATGCAATGACCTCGGCAAGAACCTTATAGTAATAGCTGGAGATTCTGATCTTGATGATAAGGAATTTATTGATTCGGGAATTGCAGAGATTTATACCGTAATGGATAAAGCTAAGGATCTAACAGATGCCATGACCAATACTGACAAATATTTAAAAATGATTGGTTTCGAATTATTTTAATTACAGCTGTATTCTATAGTAGTGTAGCTTAAATAAATGAGCATAATGAAAATTTACCCTTTATTTCTAATACGGAATTATGACCAGAAAAGTCACCTCTACCCTTCTATTCAATTAAATTTTCTTAGATGTTCTAATATTTCTTCGAGGACTTCATCAAAAGATTCTTTTACAATTCTATGTCCTGATTCTAATTCTACAAATTTGTAATAATCGGATACATAATCTTTTGTCATTTCTACACCAGAGCGCAATACAGCTTTGTCGTTTTTTCCCCACATAAATAATACGGGTACAGAAATTTTTCCAATTTCATAATCTCCTGTGAATATTATATAGTTTGCACGATACCAATTGATAGCTCCTGTTAATGCATTCTTTTGTCTAAATACATCCATATTATAATTGAACTCAACTTGTTCGAAATTTTTGAATGATGAAGAAAGACGTTTGTAATCATTTCTGGCGGCTAGAAATTCGGGGATCTTTTTTATTTGAAAAAATCGGATATAATTACTCGCTTCATATTGTTGTCTGTCTTCTTCATATGCCTTTGCAAATGCAGTTAGATGAGGTATTGACAGAGCGGAATAGCTAAGTAATCTATCAGGATCCTGAGCAGCGACCTGCCAACCTACGCCACTACCCCAATCATGGCCTATCAAATGAAATTTATCTAAGTCTAAAGCATCAGCAATTGCTATTACGTCAGCTGCCAAATGTGATATATGATATGCTGCTGTATTTAGAGGCCGCGCTCTAAAACTATATCCTCGCTGATCAGGAGCAATCGTATAATATCCTTTTGTATTTAGTTCATTGGAGAGTCTCCCCCACATTGCAGATGTTTCTGGAAACCCATGAAGCATAAGCACGGGAATATCCTCTTTGTTGCCACTTATCTTAGTAGAAAATTTGTATCCATTTGCCTCTATCAATTGATAGCCTGGATGGAGTAAGCCTTCCCCTGATCCCACAGCTATTCTGTTCATATAGATAGCCGCTATAAATATTACAATAATCAATAGTGCTGTTATAAATCCACCGATTTTTATAAATTTACTCAATCGATTTTATTGTTGGTTGCCATTACTTTGCTCTTTTAAAGTCAAATTGTTTTTATCTTTCCGCCTTCTATAACTTGATGTAAATAATTTATAACAAACTCTTTCTCTTTTCAGAAAAGCTACCTTCAATTAGCGTTGCATTCGTCAAGTGTTTTCTAATTCAATATTTGAGACATAGGGAATATCCATAAGCCATCCACGATTTCTTACCGACCTGATCTGACAATACAATCGTAAGCGAGACCGAAAAGAGCGATGTCAAAGTTTTTTACTGTCTATGTTGTGTGATTCTTTTGATTTCTACTTCGCAATATTGCCAGGGTTAATTCCATTTATTAAATCAAAACTATCTCCTACTGATCCGACGACCGCATGAGTGCGTTCTAATTGCATCATGTCTCTTAAAGTATACAGTGAATTGATTCCAGTACAATGCGCTCCAATTATTTTGGATATCCCAAATTCGTGCAATTTCTTGGCCGTCCATTTTAAATGTTCATCTGAAGCATTTAACAAGTGAAATCCACCAATTGCCGCAAACACTTTTTCATCTATAATATTAGATGTAATATGCTCCAGCGTATTTATAATACCAGCATGTCCACATCCTGAAATCAAGACAAATCCATCTTTCGTATTAATCGCGATAGATTGATCTTCAGGTATATTATCTTCTATCGTCCCATGCTCCGTTTTAATTTTACCATTTCCACTCCAATTTTTCTCGTCATGTATCCGTTTGACGGGTCCCGTTATCCACACACCTGGGTATAATTCAACTTGCTCTGAATACACAATAAATTGAACACCATCATTTTCAAGTGTTTCCTTGATTGTGGGCATTTCATTTTCATAATTTTCTCTTGGACTAAATATACCCTTCCCCACGTGCACTCGAATTAAGGCATTGGGATTAAGCTTTTTCAGTTCTCTACGAAGTGTGTGCAATCCACCCGTATGATCTCCATGATTATGGCTTAGAAAAACATCTTCAACGTCAGATAAATCGATACCTAACTCCCGGGCATTTTGTAAAACAGTTTCAGGCCTGTTTCCTGTGTCAAATAGAACTTTATGCCCATCTGCTTCAATGAGTGCTGAATACCCCCATTCTCCAATACCCCGGTTGGCCAGCATTGTAGATAGACAAGTGATTTTTAGTGAGGCAACTCTATGAGCGTTAGCTACGGAGAAACTCTTCTGCGTATAATTCGATATTACATGAGGTGCTATTGAAGAAGTTGCTAAAAAAAAAATTGAAATTAGAAATACGAAATAGTTTATTATTTTCATGACACTTTCCTTGTTTAAGTCATTAAATTATGAATGTGATAATTGCTAAATTAGTTCTATTTAATTAATCATGTTTCACTTAATTTCTTTCGCGCATTATTCATGTTTTCTTTCGCTTTCTGGGGAATATAAGAAGTGGATGTTGGTTTTTACTCAGCATTAAAGTACTGAAGATTGTTTTAATTGTCTACGCCTTCGTGCAAATATTGACTAAAAACATCCAATATTTCTGGCATATTCTTTCTACCGAAACCCACTCGAATATATTTTCCATCATGTTCGAACATTTCAGATGGAACGGTCATTATACCAGTTTTCATGACTAATTCATCGCTAAAATCTAAGGCAGATCCTTCAATGTTTAATGGCACAAAAGATGTAGAACCAGCCTTAGGAGGCACAAAGGATGAAATGATTTGATGGTTGTTTGCAAATACTTTGAAGTGATTAATATTCTCTCTTATCTTATTAATATTCGGGAGCAGAAATTTTTCAATATTATTCAGTGCAATTTGTGTCAATACTTCACTGGGGGCACTATTGCAAATACTTAGGTAATCTTTAAAGGCAACGACTTTTCTTAAAAACATGCTATCCTGGCTCACTAACCAGCCAGTTCTTAAGCCTGCTAATCCGAACGTTTTTGATGTTCCCCATAAACTTATTCCCTTTCTGTAAAGGTCGCTTATTGGAGGTAATTCTTGTGCCGAATCAATGATGAGCTTGTGATACATCTCATCAGAAAAGATATAAATATCGTTCTTGTCTGCTATTGAAACTATTTCATTTAATTGCTGAAGTGAGAGATAACTTCCAGTAGGGTTATGCGGGAAATTTATAATTATTAATTTCGTGTTTTTCTTGACTAATGTCTTTAATTCTTCAGTGTTAAATTTCCAATTTTCAGGGTTTGGTTTCCAATATGAAAGTTCACACTTCAGTGATTTTACAACTTCGGTTAAAGATTGATAACATGGAGCAACTGTTATAACATGGTCAGAAGCCGCTAACAACACATTCATACTTATGAAATTTAGCTCACCAGGACTTGAGACGACTACATTTTCGATTGTTTTAGTCTCGTAAAATTGCAAAATTGCTTCACGCAATAGAGCACTGCCTTCACTTTCGGTATAGCCTAATTTCATCTCCGTCCATAAAGCTATTTCTTCCTGGGATGCAATTTCAAGGACTCGCTTTAATTCAAACCCATCACAATCTGAACTGGACAATAAATATTTAGCTGTGAATTCATGTTGTGCAAAATATCTCTCTAGTTTGAAAGTGTTTATTTTCATAGGTGCTTCATATGTACAGGAAATAAAAGTATCTACTTACTCACAGTCGCTATTTTTGGTTCAAACTAAATCCTGTTTTGTGTTTAATTTATCTAATTGCACAATATTTTTACTACTCTTTATAAGTAAAGTACAGACTGTTGCTATTAGTAATAAAACACCAGCAAATGTAATTGCATTGCGCGGGTCATTATTTAGAAAGTTTTTGAGGATATAACCAAATGACAATGTTTGAAAGATCATTGGTATGACGATCATCATGTTAATGATGCCCATATAAACACCATAACGCTCTTTAGGAATATCACCTACTACCATTAAATAAGGTATACCCATCATACTTGCCCAGCCTATTCCAAATCCAGTAATTGCAAAGAATAGTAAGTTTTTATCAGTAATATGGGGGAAAGTTAAAAACCCAATAGCGGCTATGATTAAACAGAAAGCGTGTACATATTTGGGACTGTATTTTTTAGCAAACCCGACTAATAAAAAAGCAACTAGAAAAGTTACAATATTGTACCATCCGTTTACTAACCCAGACCATCCAACCGCCTCGCTATAAGCTTGTTCATTACTTGAGGGGGTAGCATTCCAAACGGAAAGCGCTATACTTTTTGATGAGTTTTGCCAATAGCAAAAGAGTGCATACCATTGAAATAAATATACTAGTGCTAATTGCCACATGACTCTTGGCATATCTTTGATGGCTGAGAATATTTCAATTAGTGGTCCAAAAGCATTTCCTTTCTCCCTCCTTAATTTTGCTAACTCTTCAGCTGTCGGAGGTATCTCATTAGTTTTACTAATACTCCACAGGATAGACGCAATCGAACAAAAAGCGCCGAGAAAAAATGAACCATATACCCAGGTAGGTAATGAGCCAGTTTTACCGACAATAATTAATGGAAAAATAAATAATGATAAATTAGCTAATGTTTGTCCCAGACCGGTGAAAAAACTTTGCATTTGAAATCCCAGTGGTTGCTGCTCGTCGTCTAATTGATCGGCGATAAGTGCTCTATAGGGCTCCATCGCTGTATTATTACCAGCATCTAAGATCCACAATAATCCTGCTGCCATCCAAAGTGAGCT
>JAJCYJ010001004.1 GCA_029262975.1 Saprospiraceae bacterium | reverse complement strand
TCAGATTGAAATTCTTTCAATTACGGAAATTGAAAGAGGAGATATTTCTGACGAAGAGGCAAAATTATCGGGATCGAAATATTTGAAGTCAGAGTGCCAGAGCACTCTGAAGCAACTGAACCCGATTGGGCGACGAGCCATATTTGAAATTCCCTTTCTAATTTAGCTGCAAGCCTCTTCGAGGTTCCCACCAAAGGTCGGCAGTCCCTTAGCCAGAAGTCCCCCAGACTTCTGATCACCCCAAAGGCGTGATTGCGCTTCACTCACCCAACGCTTCTTTGATCCGGCATATACCAGGATCTCTCACTTTTAAATTGAAATGATCGTATTTTCATAGTTTAAGAAAGACATTGGTACCCACTTTAAAAGACTAAGGGCATTAATTTTTCAGTTTTTATTCAGAAGTCGCTTTTTACAGCACATGGAATAGAATCATATTCCGCTTGAAATTCGAATAAATAAAATTTTCAAATCATGCACTGATTTGAATAGCAAGTGAACCTGCAAAAGGATTAAGTTCAATCCAATGAATTGAATCCGAGAGTAGGATTTAAATTATTGAAAGTAAATCAAGCTTACCAGGTATTTGCATTTAGATCTTGAATGGCCCTCAGTATATCTCTTCGGCTAATTTGGCCGACTAATTTCCCGTCATCATCCATGACCAAGAGACGTTTGAATCTAGATTGAACGAAAATATTAGCTACATCAACAATATCGTCGTGAATAGAGATAGATTTCATGACATTAGTCATGTATGTGCTGACGGTATCTTTTTCGACAGGTTGGTTATAATATGCACTACTTACGAGCATATTCAGACAATCCTTATCATCTATAAGACCCACGACTTCATTCTTGTCATTTAGCACAGGAGCTCCCGTAATACGGTTCTTCAAAAGGGTTTCAATGACTTCTTTTACTTCCGTATCTGGTTTAAAGGTGATTAATTCTCTCACCATATAATCGGTAACGGATGGAGCATTTAATTTACGGTCTTTTTGATTTTGATCGAGAGATTTAGTTTGAAAGTTTTTCATTCACAGGTTGTTTTAGTTCTTCTTAGTACGCGAAAACTATCCAGAAGACGATTCGATATTAAGTTCAATGTGGAACTTAATGAATCCTACTCTATAAAACTAGTATGGTACTACTTGTCTTTCTGATTTCTCCGCTGCAACTGTTTACTAAGTTAATAAAATAAAGTTATCATTTCGCAGTCTTTTTTCGAATGTCTTCTTTGTCTATATAACAGATCGATATATAGCTGTACATTTAATCATCTTACATCTCTGTTAAACAATAAGATTTCTGTGTCTGATTATCATACGGCTAACTTTGATCCCTACATTGTTACTAATGATTTAGTGCAAGATCCGCCAACAGTATTCTTGAAGAAGATCCGATATCTCGGTCCGGGGTTTATACTTTCCGCTTCTATTGTAGGTTCTGGTGAATTAATCGCTACTACAGCTTTAGGTGCCCGTGCAGGCTTTGTAACATTTTGGGTAATCATCGTCAGTTGCCTGGTTAAAGTGGCCATGCAGGTTGAATTTGGCAAGCATGCGATACACAGTGGCGAAACTGTAATGCATGCATTCGATAAATTGCCAGGTAAGAGAATTGGCAAGGCGCATTGGACCGTGTGGTCATGGCTGATTCTAATGACTCTGAAAGTCTTGCAAGTAGGTGGAATTGTAGGAGGTGTAGCGTTGGTCTTAAAGATGGCAATGCCAGATGTATCTATTATTTTTCTTTCCTTCTCCGTAGCAACAGTTGCCGCTATCCTCACTTTTAGGGGGTATTATAAATTTATAGAAAGTACTTCTATAATCATGATGGGATTTTTTACCGTCTTCACAATTGGTTGTCTCTTTTCATTACAGTACACGCCATATGCGCTCGAATGGACAGACATATTAAGTGGATTACAGTTTAACCTTCCTGCAGCAGCGGTTGGGGTGGCGATCGGTGCCTTTGGAATAACGGGTGTGGGTGGTGACGAAATAATATATTATAATTATTGGTGCATCGAGAAAGGATATGCCGCCAAGACAGGTGTGCGTGATGATTCTGAAGCATGGCGGAAGAGGGCTGATGGATGGATTAAAGTAATGTACCTGGATGCCTTGGTGGCAATGACAATTTACACAATAGTAACTGCTGCTTTTTATTTACTCGGGGCCAGTATATTACATCAATTGGGTATCTCCCCAGAAGGTAATCAGACCATTGAAGTTTTATCAAATATTTATACAGAATCTCTTGGATCCTGGGCAAGACCTGTTTTTCTAATAGGGTCATTTATAGTGCTGTTTTCTACGGTATTTGCTGCCTTAGCATCCTGGATAAGGGTGTATGCGGATGCCTTAGGCAGGGTAGGCTGGATTAATTTTGAAGATCAAGATCAGCGAAAGAAGACGATGGCTATACTCGCCTGGGTCTTTCCTTTTGCTTGGGCCGTGGCATATCTTGTAATAAAACTTCCAGTCTTTATGGTCTTGACAGGAGGGATCATTGGGTCAGTCATTCTATTCATAGTTGTCTATGTCGCTATCTATATGAGGTACAGAAGACTACCTTCTTCACTATATCCCGGAAGATTTTATGATCTCATTTTCTGGCTAAGTGCATTGGCCATAGCCATGGTGGGTGTCTATAGTTTGGTCAAAATATTTTAAGATGGAGGTTCACATTTTTGATCTATTTCAATCCAAATGTTTTGACAATCTCGTCGGCAAGTTCTTTTTTTAATTTTGATTCTATGGACCCCATCCCGGGTTGATGAATTAAATTGTTCATTTCATATGGATCTTCTATCAGATCGTATAACTCATTCTTGTCTTCATATTTAAACCAGTGAATGTATTTATATCGATCAGTTCTAAGTGCTTTATAATCCGTATTGATTAACCATGGCATGGGTTTTTCATAGCTATTATATTCTATAAGAAATGACTTTCTCCAGTCTTGTGTATTGCCTTTTAATAAGGAAATAAGTGAATGACCCTGGACGTGTTTTCCAATTGGTGCTCCGGCTAATTCTAATATTGTCGGAGCATAGTCAACAGATACGATAAATTCAGGGACAACAGAATTCCCCTGGATTAAGGGTGGATATCTGATCAATAGGGGCGTACGTACTGATTCTTCATAAGGTAAGCGTCGTTCGACACTAAGTCCATGCTCACCATAGAAATAACCATTGTCACTGGTAAATAAGATAAATGTATTATCAAGGATTTTTGATTCTTCTAATTGATCTAAAATTTTCCCGAGACCCTCATCGACTGCCAGCATCATTTCCGAACGATCTCTTATCGTCTGTTCCGCAGTAAAATGATCCAGAAGAATGCCACTGAATTGTTTTTCTATTTCAGGTGATTGTTTTAATTCAAGTGCTTTACCGACAACTGTGTTTTTGTCAATCCCATCATAATTAGAAAGTGCATTTTTTCTCCTGGGAAATAAGGCATCTTTATATATGTCCTTATGTCTGGGTGCAGGAATAAATTGCGGATTAGAATTAAAATCAACAGCACCACTACTCAATTGCTTCAGGTCCGGATGGACAGCTTTGTGCCCAATATAAAGGAAGAAGGGTTCATCTCTGTCTTTTCGTAAGAAGTTAATTGCCTTGTCCGTTAATACGTCAGTTACGTATCCCTGAATCGTATCATACCTGTTATGCTCATAGAGTATGGGATCAACGGTTCGTCCCTGGCCCGGAAGACAAACCCAATAATCATATCCAGGCCTTGGCGTAGGATCATTGCCCATATGCCATTTCCCTATATGTGCGGTTTCATATCCCTCCTTCTGCAAATCTTTAGCAAAAAGATCTAAATGATGACTCGCTTCATCTCTGGCCACATTGTCTACGATACCATGTCTGCTGGGATATTGACCTGTTAAAATGCTGGCACGATTAGGTGAACACAG
>JAJCYJ010001003.1 GCA_029262975.1 Saprospiraceae bacterium | reverse complement strand
ATAAGAGGTGATTGTCTTTTGGTATCCCACCCTCTGTTGATACAGAGGTTCCTTCATTTGAATGTCCATTTAGGACATTCACTTCTCCTTTTAGTCGAAAATCATTCAGTTATCTTCAACCTTCATCTTATTAACTAAAGGCATTGTAATGGACAATACACCAGTAGTTTGTACATTTGATTGAGCCTATACGGTGCTCTTTTTTGATCTAACCAAGTCTAAAATTTTTAGTGTTTATTGATTTCAGTATGGTAAGATCTTTACAGCGGATTGGGAAGCTACACCGATAGGTGTTTAGTCCAACAATGGCTAAAAAATCATAGATGCCCTCCGGGACAGCGATGTTTTTTAGCCGGGCCGTTGGTGGTCATCAGAGAGTCAAAACATCTTGTAAAAAACAAATCATGAAGTTAATTATCAACCTGTTTGGAATACTATTTCTCGTTTTAGGAGTCTCATTATTAATTAAGCCTGAAATCATTTTCGGTTGGATGGAAGATAATACAGAAAATAAATCACTATATATTTCTGCCATTATCTTCAGATTAGTTTTTGGTATATTACTCATAATGGCTGCCAAAAAATCAAAATTTCCAGGTGTAATTAAATTTATTGGTTATATGGCTATTATAGCTGCAGCGTCCTTTATTTTTATGGGAATTGAAAATTTTCGTCATATCATAGTCTCCTTAATTCCTGAATTCAGACCGTATGCTGCTATTAGTGGTTTAATTGGTATGGCGCTTGGTACGTTCCTTATTTATTCATTTACAAGGAAAACAGAAATAGAGCAGGAAATAAATTAATAGGAACCACCAACAATGTGTATATTTCAATTGCTTCCTTTTGTTGGCAACTGAATATATACGATAGGTTGTGCTCATAAAGGAAAACCAAAATAACCAATGATTAAATTCTATAGAAAAATTAGGCAAAGTTTAATTGCAGAAGAAAAAACTGGAAAATACCTGAAATATGCTATAGGGGAAATTATACTTGTGGTTGCCGGAATATTAATTGCATTACAAATCAATAACTGGAATGAACAACGGAAGCAAAATATTCTTGAACAGGAATATCTCATTGCATTGAAAACAGAATTTGAGAATAATGTCATTGAAGTAAGTCGTGTACTTAATCTGAATATTGAATTGCTTGAAAAAGCCCAGGAATTAGCAACTTATACTGGACTCGATTTGCCAAATATTACTGATGAACAATTTGCTGAGTTGTTTTTTGGTGTCATAAAATCCGAAGTTCAGTATCGCCCTGGATCAGGGGTGTTGACTGAAATCATAAACTCAGGAAATCTCAATGCCCTTAAGAAGAGAGAGTTAAAAAATGCTTTAGCAGCGCTGGATGGATTGATTCTTAGAATAAGATTTCAGGAAAGTGAAGAATTAGCTAAGATGAGAGATGAATTAATATCCTTAGGTCATGAAAAAATGAGTCTGCGCAAAATGGCTTTTGACGCTTTTGGTCAACCTTTTGACATGGATAAGGGTAGATTCTTAGACAGCAATCTCCACATGTTAAAATCTAAGATATTTGATAATTATATTACTGGTTTCATTTACGCTTCAGGTTTTCTGAACGGAAGATATAAAGCTCTAAAAGAACAATTACAAGAAATAATCGCGATTATTGATTCTCAGATTAAATAACTAAAGCACAACAATGCATATGAGATCAGACTTTCTATCGCTGCTTCTGCCCCATATGCTAACCTCTGTGCGTCATTTGGTACAGACAATCAAAACTCTAAATGAATGCTGATTGAGAATGCAAATAGAAATTATACTCGCCTGGGTAAGGTTTCTTGCTGGATAACATTTACGATTGGAATTGCATATTTATTAATTACGCTTTTTGGTTTCCTGTCTTTGATTTCACACGATGAACCAGTCGGAGACCCATACTTTACATTAATGGAATTACTTACAATAATTATTGCCCCATTAATGGCATTCGATATGATTGCAATTCATTATCACGCTTCAGAAAAATATAAATTGCATAGTCTGTTTGCTCTATTTTCAATGTTTATTATGGCCGGAATTACCACCTGTGTTCACTTTGTTGTTCTCATTATGAGTCACCAACTCGAAGCTACAACAATGGGGAGTTTGACTTTCTTCTTTTCATTTAAATGGCCATCTGTAGTATACATATTGGATATTCTCGCTTGGGATTGGTTCTTTGCTCTTTCGTTTTTAATTGCTGCTCCAATATTCAATCACGGAAGATTGGAAAAAACAATAAGAACACTCATGTTTATATCAGGAATCTTAAGCCTTATTGGAATAGTTGGAGTGCCGTTTGGAAATATGCAAATCAGGAATATTGGGATTATTGGATATGCTTTAATCGCTCCCTTCGCCTTTTTATTAATCGGAATAAAATTCAAACGAATACAAATGAATAGTAAAATAGACACACAACAACCGACATAATGATCATTGCCTCCACAAGGCCGACTACGCCGCCTATCGGGGCGTGATTTGAAATAATTAAAATGAGAATTCCATGGAATCAATTTCAAAATATATGCTTTTTTTATTTCTTAATTTTTCATTCCCATTTTTTTTGCATGCACAAAAGACTTGTTGGCAAAGACATGTAATTGACTCATCATTTAGTGGAGCTGATGGCGTAAGACTCGCAGATGTTAATAATGATAGTTTATTGGATATCACAACTGGTTGGGA
>JAJCYJ010001002.1 GCA_029262975.1 Saprospiraceae bacterium | reverse complement strand
AGTGATTTAATTATATACCCTCTAAAATCATCAAAACCTATTTCTGTTGATCAAAGTACATTAACCGATCTGGGCCTGGAATTTGATCGAATCTTTGGACTTTTTGATCAGGATCTTAATATATTGACAGCCAGAGAATATCCTCAAATACTGGATATAAGTTGTGACATTAATGCTTCCGGGGTTACCTTCAAATTGAAAGGTGAGGTGATTGGTCAGTGTAGCTTACAATCTTCAAAAGCATCTTCTGCAGTCCATATTCATAGCTATTCGGGATATGCACAATTGATGAGCGATCAGCTTGACACCTGGTTTTCTAATTATTTAGATACGCCATGTCAATTGATGCTATTTGATGCAACAAAAAAGAGACCCGTGTTAGCCAAACATGGAGGACAAGAAAATGATGTCGTAAGCTTTGGCGACCAGGCTCCCCTATTGCTTATTTCAAATCCTTCAATTGCTGAATTGAATACACGACTCGACGAAAAAATAAAAGTTGACAGATTTCGAGGAAACATTATCATTGATGATTGTGCTCCTTATGAAGAAGATTCGTGGGAAATTATAAAGATCGGTTCCGTCAAGCTAAGAGTAATTCATCAATGTGAGCGATGTGTCCTGACAACCATAGATCCAATTACAAAATTAAAACATCGTACGATGGAGCCGCTTCGTACGCTTGCAAAGTACCGAAAAGGTCCCAACGGAGGAGTTGTCCTCGGAGTGCGAGCAGTCCCAATTAAAAATGGTCAAATTAGAAAAGGAGATAAATTGGAAGTTATAAAATTCGCTGAACGCGCTGTCGGAAGTTAACACATAATATTTAATATTTTTTATAACAAATATTAATTTACTAAATCTTCCTTTGGGTGTAGGTATTACCTTCGTCCTCCATATTGTACGAGATAATACAATACCAATTATAAGTCTGGTTAGGCGCAGGCTGCACCGTTGGGCGTTGGTTGCACCGTTGGGCGTAGGTTGCACCTACGTCCTCAATATCCAGCGACTTCTAATTAAGCAGATTACTTATTATTTTCTAGATTATTCCGTGCTCATTTTTTCCTTTATCCAGTTTTCAATTTCTCGCTCTAACGACGGAAGTGGAATGGAACCATTCCGCAAGATGCGATAATGAAATTCCTTGATATCAAATTTTTCTTCCAGCATTTCTTCTGCCCGGCCTCTTAAATTTTTAATTGTAATTTCTCCGATTTTATAACTCACTGCCTGTCCCGGCCATCCTATATATCGGTCAATTTCCGTATTCACTTCATGCAAAGAAAGAGCGGTATTGGAGGCAAGAAAATTAACCGCCTCTGCTCGTGTCCATCCTTTCACATGAAGCCCTACATCTACTACTAATCGACAAGCACGCCACATCTCATATGTATACCGACCAAACCGGTCATAAGGCGTCGCATACATACCCATTTCTTCTCCAAGATATTCTGAGTACAAACCCCATCCTTCTCCGAATGCACTGATATAGAATCGATTACGAAAAGTTGGCAAATCTTCTAATTCAGCTGAAATCATGATCTGAAGATGATGGCCAGGAACGGCTTCATGCACCGTTAGTGCCGGAAGATTGTACAAAGAGCGTGCAGGAAGATTGTACGTATTGACCCAATATATCCCAGGTCGATCCTGATTCCTACTACCGGGAACATACCGGCCACCTGTATAGGTCGGTGCGATGTCGTCAGGCACAGGTTCGACAGTAAATGGTAATTTATAAAGATGTGAAAACAGTTTTGGCAGTTGTCCTTCGGCCTTCTTACTGAGCCATGCGGCATAGGACAATAACTCTTGTGGTGTCTTCGCGTAAAATTGCTCATCTGTTCTCAGGAAATCCAGGAATGAAGAAAATGATCCCTCAAATCCAACTTCCTCGATGATTCCTTCCATCTCCGTCTTTATCCTTTCTACCTCTTTTAAACCTGTATCATAAACTTCTTCAGGACTCATATCCTTTGTGGTAAAGTAGGCTATTCGACTTTCATAATACGACCAACCATTTGGAATATTCGAAACACCCGGGGCGTCATAGGCTTTTGGAAAGTATTCATCTTTTAAAAAATTGTAGAGACGATCATATGCGGGCCATATTTTTTCAGTCATTACCGATAAAACATTTTTTACAATTTCGTCCCATTCTTTGCTTTCAATATTACTCGGTTTTTCAAGTAACATTTGGGTCAGTGAATGTCCTCTATAGTCTCTATTTCTCCAGGGCTCAACCTGCTTCATGGTATTCGCCACAATCACCTTAGGCGCTATGATACCTTGCGCAATCCCCTGACGCATTAATGCTATATGTGCATTGAGATAATCGGGATATGTGGGCAACCAGATGAGATAGGATTCAAAATCTGCAACTGTATTAAATGGTAATCTTTTTATAGAAGATGATAAGGAATTAAAAAAACCTCCTTCTGCATTAAAAGGAATCAGGTAACTTTTAAAACTCAATTGGTCGATTTCTCCAGTTAATTTGAGCGCCATTGTTTCTGTACTAATTCGATCCTGGTCAGTCAAATGGTCTGGGTCAAATACTTGAAGCTGACTATGGAAATCCTGATATGATTTTAATTTCTTCTCGTAATCATCTTCAGAACGGAAGCTGACTTTTAGGGGATGTTCTCCCCTGCTCAGTCCACGTGATAAACTTTCACTTCGATCAAAATCTGAAATCTGTTTAAAAAGCGAATGAAGGTTTTTAATTTCTTCCTTTTCAGCCTGGGCACTAATTTGAATTTGTAAACAGGCCACCAGGACAATTAGAATATAAAACTGACAGTATTTCATAAGTTGTATCTATTCATTAGAAACTCCTTTTCCTACCCATATCGGTGAAGACCAGGCACGTTCTTGTATCGTCATTTGTGTGTCATCAGGAAAAACACTTCCATGCTGCACATTATCATAAAGTGTCCATCGTGGTGTAATGACTTCAAGGACCCGTACATAATAGAAAGATTCCTGGTCTTCTACATGATCAGGATCCTCCCACATTCCGGATAAAATGGATGCTCCGACACTTTTATCCCAGGTGCCATCTTCCAGGTTTAACTGGCTGTCTAATGCTGATACAGTCCCATCTTCATTGATCACCCTATTGTCTGAAGCCAGGACATTATAAATTTTCTCATTCATCTCTCCATCCTGGTACCAACCTTTAATTATTTGAACCCGATCAAGATTGGCTCC
>JAJCYJ010001001.1 GCA_029262975.1 Saprospiraceae bacterium | reverse complement strand
ACTTCAGTTTTTTGAACTAAAACATTGCAATTATCACTTACGATAAGATTGCCCATTTCTGGCACTTCTGATGCACAGGAATAAGACACATCACTCGGGCAGTTTTCAATTACTGGATTGATCGTATCGTCAACAGTAATTGTTTGTACGCATGTATAAATTGTTGTTTCAGGATCGTCACAAGGGTCTGCAGGAAGTCCACAGCATCCATTAATTCTCAATCCAGCCAATTCAAAAAGATCACAATTCGTAGAAATTGGGTTGCCTGAAATTACAATTCTAAGTGTTTGACCATTATTAATGATCAGTGGATCAGGCAGGCTTATTATTTCACTTACAATTAAGTCTTGAGGGATACTTCTTGTAGAAGTATATTCAAGGATTCCATTTTTGTAAAAATTGACATCATAAGAAAAAGTTTCCGGGCAATTACTATTATTACTGCTACCTCCGCCTGTCGATACATTTATGGGATAAAGGAAATCAGCAACAATATTGGCTATTGTCATATCACCGTCGGCAATAATTGTCAAATCCCAATCTGTGTACGTAGATTCTATACAGATAATACCATCATTACAGGATGCAGGACCAGAACCAGCCGTAGGAGCTAACTCTGAAGCGTTTAAAATACAGCTACTAAATATGGTCGGGCTAAAACTATCGGGGCCATCATTGCATGCACCATCATAACTAACTAATAGGTTATTACAACCGGATGGTGCGTCTGGTGGCAATAAAGGACCACATTGATCATTTTCATCTGTTGTGATTTCTATTAATTTCAAGCTTCCATATCGTTCCCCTAATATTAATGGAGCGGAACATGATGTATGTATTTCAATTATTTCTTGTCCTCCATTTACATTTAGAATAATTGGATTTGGTAATTTGTCATTATGAGAAACTACAAATTCATCCCCTATCGAGACAGAAGATGGACTTACTTGTGCTCCGTCCTCTTCAAAAATTGAATATGGTCCATTTCCAGATATTCCACCTGTACAGTCAGATTTGTCATCTTGAGAATTATTATCCGCGGCACAACCGCCTCCTTCAAAAATAAAGCGCATGGTACGTGGCTTACCACTCATTTCATCACAGCAGTCACCACCACTAGTGCCATTTCCATTTGCGCCTCCACCTGGTCCACATATCTCTCCATCATCGGTAGTGATTCCAATGATAACTACTGAACCAAACTGATCTCCTACAGCTAATTTTTTAGAACAGGACACATGAATCTCTCCTGTCTGTGTAAATCCTCCACCACTGATGGAAAATTCTAAGTTATTATCAAGTTTATTTCCGTCATTTGTTATTGTAAAATTCTCAAATAAGTTTACAGTTCCATTAAAATAAGTGTCATTCCCGCCGCTGAAATTTATCGATGCAGTTGGAACATCAACTGTACCTCCATTACAAATAGCTTTACCTTCCTGATCATTATTTCCATCAGCACATGACCCGCCAACATATCTAAAGGTAATCGTGGATACGTCTCCACTAAAATCATCACAACAATCCCCAGATGGAATAATAGGAGGATTCTCTGGTGCTGGAATCTCGATCGGAGGCACTTTGACTGTCCATGTGCGTGTAATTACTAGTGGGCAAGTACCTGCGACTTCGTCCTCATATGATATGCATGCATCAATATCACAATACACAATAGGAACTCCAGTAACTACGGGATCTGTCAGGTCATCCAAACAGTCAAGAGAAACATCATCCGGACATTCAAAAATCGGATTAATATCAATTGTGATTTGTGTGGATGCACTACAAGGGAAACATGTTTCAGGTGGAATGTAAGGTCCACATTGATCGTTCTCATCTGTTGTAAAATTCAATAAGGTCAGACTTCCAAAATGTTCACCCAATATTAGAGGGGCAGAACATGAAGTGTGAATTTCAATTTCCTCCTGGCCATTATTTATAATTAGAATTATTGGATTCGGAAGTTTGTCGTTGTGAGAAACTATAAAGACATCTCCTTCAGAAATTGATGAAACATTTAAAGTCGCCCCTTCTTGTTCATATATTGGATAAGGTCCAGAACCAGTTACACCTCCATTACAATCCGATTTACTTCCCTGTGAATTGGCATCTGCGGCACAACCTCCACCGTCAAAACTAAAAGTCATAGTCTTTGGCTTACCATTTATCTGGTCACAACAATCAGCCCCCGTACCAGTACCATTACAGACCGTTCCATTCTCACTGACAAATTCTTTTAACACCGAGGCTCCATATTGGTCCCCTGTGGCAATCGGTTGAGAACAAGAATCATGAATTTCGAAAGATTGAATCAGGCTTCCTCCGGTTGTCATTATATGAATGTAAATCCCCTGAATCTTATTTTCCCCTGCAAATGCTGCATCAGCAACGAAATCTTCACCTGGAGCAACTATACCATCAAAATATATTTTGCCTTCGTTCGGATTTTCTTTATCGCTAACTTGAATTCTTACCGTTTGATTATTAGGATCAGTGCAAGGACTGCACTTTACCTTACCCGGGTCTTGTCCGTCGCAATTTCCTGGAATACCACAATCTGTAATTTCGTCATAGTATGAAATATTGCTTCCTGTATATAGAAATGTCATAATAGCAGGATCTCCGGCGTCACAACAATCACCTGACGGAATTATGTCCGGACCACAGTCTCTAATGATATCAAGGTCTATTGTAGCACTTGATTGACCTCCAAAATTCACATAATGAGGGCCTGGGCCTTCAGCTGTAGTTGGCGTCGCTCCTGGTCCGAAGTTCCATAGGTAGTCATATCCATCTCCGAGATTAGGGGTAGAAAATGTACTTGGAATGGATTCACATACGGGGTCATAATTAATTTGAGGTGTAGGACATTCACAGTTTCCCACATCCAGCATTGCAACAACAGAACATGTATCATTTATAGTGAGTACAATATTTTTAGGACCTGAAGATCCATATAAGACTTCATGAGGTCCCCGACCTGTGGCACTAGATGGTGAAGCTTCAAAGCCGAAATCCCAGCTAAAGGACGTGCCTGGGGCCAACTCAGTTGCTAAAAAAGAAGTCGTTTGATTGATACATATTTCATCATTAAATGTAATGCCAACGTTTGGGCAAGGTTCACCACAATAAGGTGTTAACAAGACATTGATATCTCCATGACTTGCACTATAAAACCCGTCACCGCCAACGACAGAAACCCAACCCGAAGCGCCAAATCCATTCGATTGAATATTAGCTCCATTTCCCATTTGAAAGGCTTCATTGGCCCTGCTGATTGCAAATGTGCCATGAGCAGGCGACGTAATTGTACCCGAAGTCTGCGTAAAATATTCCCATCCCGTGGCATTGGTACTACTACACGTGTTACTCTTTGGGCTTCCTGACGGAGGTGTAAATGTCCTGCCAGAAAATCTAAAATCAAATTGGATAGAATTATCTCCCGAACCAGAAGTCCTGCTTGCTGATCCAAAGTATCTGATTGATCCGTCGGTACACTCCTGCCAAGTCTGAGAGGATCCGTCAAATCTTACAGGCCCACCAGAAGTCTGAAGGTAAATAGTATAAGCCGTCCCTCCACTACACCCTGTGATAGCATATACTTCTCTTGTGCAATCTTCAATACATGGTGCCGGGGCGCTGACAAGACAGGATATTGCTTCCACATCATTATCAGAACCTAAATCAGAAAAGTCATATAGTTCAATGACATTAGCATTTGGTGGCCCATAAGGTATT
>JAJCYJ010001000.1 GCA_029262975.1 Saprospiraceae bacterium | reverse complement strand
GGTGTCAGTAGTATAAAAGTTAAGTCTCAATTCTGGATAGATATTGGCTTTTACTGCGCTTAAGTCAAAATCATACTCTTTGACGTTTGTGAATAGTACTTCTTCTTCTCCACTGGCTTTGATTCCAATGATATCCAAGTTGATTGTATCTTCAACATTATTTAGTTCTTCTAAATTCCAAAGTAGTTTGTTCCATTTTTCTGCCGGTCCAACTACTGTTGACGTCATTTCTCCTTCAAACCATCTTCCGTTTACTTTAAATTCTGCTTCAATTTCATCAGAAGCTTGATCGGCAACGACTTCGATCGGTGTGAAGCTGGGGTCATTCTTTTTGAAAATGAAAATATAAGGTACTGTTTCCGTTTCAAGATCACGCACCCTGTTTGCTCCATGATTTTCAAGCAAGGTCATAAGATCCATTCCTCCTCCTGCTCCATCAGCTGCCCATAACTCGGGATCATAGTCCTGACCTGTTGTTCGCTGAATAGTATATAGTATGACATAATCTCCATCTTTAGCAACATTTTGAATGAAGTTCATGGCATTGGCTCTTTCCTCAGCGGTATTGGTTCTATATGGAAAGTTCATCCAATCAACGGCCCAAGGTGTATTAAAATGACTATTATATAGCCCCGGGTTTTGGTTAAATAATGGGTTTCCTGTACTTCCGTCAAAAGTTGACAAGTAAATACCAGAAGCAATGGCATCATCAGAAGCAAATTCAATATAACCTGACGTATTGGATTGATATGTAATGCCAGGTAGAGTTAATCTAAAACTTCCATTTTTAACTTTTATGTCTTTAACGTCATCAGCAAACAAAAATCTTCTTGACTGTTCGTTTATCATATAAGTATCAAACTCATCTTTTTGCCACTGATAATAGTGACTTTGATTCCATCCATTTGAACCGTTTTCCAAGTAGACAAATGAACTATAATTCCATTTGGCTTGACCATTTTCATCTTTTGGACTAACTCTCCAATAATAAACGACTTCGTGTTCCATCGTTATTCCCGGAGACCATTGGATTAATGAAGGAGAAGATTCAATTTCTGTGGTTTTCAGAAATGGGCTGTCAAAATTTTCTGTTGTGTCAATTTGAAATAGGAACATCTCTTTTTTAGCAAAAGCATTGTTTGCAGATGCAAATAAGGTTAGATTAGGTTCATAGACAATTGAAAAGTTTCTAGGAGAAATAGGGAAAGCACTGTTGTCTAAAATAAAAAAACAATACCCTTCATTATTATAAGCTCGTTTTAAATCATTGTTGTCTTCTCCGGAAGGTTGAGGAAACTCGTCAACATTATTGGTATAGTCTAAAACGATATTTGCTATGTTTTTACCTAGAGCAATTGAACCTGGATTTTTAAAAGTCACTGATACTTCCGATTTATTAAATGGCGCTTCCATTGAAAAATAAATGGTGTCTTTTAATCCTTCTGCATATTCATGAACGATAAAATTATGAAGAGAGTCCTTATGGCCGGATCCCAGATTTAAAACATTAAAAGTTAGAGTTATTTCAGGATCGCTGGATCCAACATCTTTTGAAGTTTGTATACTTGAAAAGTCAACCACATAATCCGGACCTTCAGCTTTATATAGTTTTATTGCTGGATCACCGTTTAAGTTATTTTGTTGTTGGAAAGTAATGGTCCGGGTATTAAAAGAGTTGTACTGTTCTTCCAAAACGTCCCTTACTATTTTACCAATTGGGTCTCCATATCCTACTCTCCCTAAATGCGAATATTTTCCCCTACCATATCGACCAAGGGTATTAATAAATGCATTACCTGAAGCTGCGATAAACATAATTGCTCCTTTGTCTTTTTCAAGTACAAAATCTTCACTTAATGAAAATACCGTTTCGTGAATATCCCCAGAGTGACATCCCATAGAAATAACGATAGGGAATTTGCCATAATTATTATACTTGGAGGGGTCTTCAATACTAAAATCAAAGGTACCTGCTGAAGAGTGCCCATGAAATGTCATGATGGCCACACCTTTGTCAACTTCAGTAATAATGGTTTGTGACAGACTGGTCTGAACGGGATCTGAAGATGTTTTCTTGAAAGTTGTGACACAACCAGCAAACAAGTTGTTTTCGATGGTGTCTTTCATCGTGTTCAAGTTATTTAATATGGCGTCTTCTATGAGCGCATCTCCACCACTTAAATGCAATATCTGTTTTAGCCGGATTCTTTCTTCAAAACTTTTGTTAGTAATGTCCAAACTTTGTGTATGAACGACTACTTTATCCAAGTAGTTAAATATGTCTTGAGCGCTCTGTGCGGGTAAGCGGCCTACTGCTACATAAGGATAGGATAAAGTGTCGTTTCGGGCAAAAAATAAATTATCAGAACCCGGTTTTCCAAACGTTGGCACAAAAGATTTTACTGTGGTATTTTTATTTCGTTTTCCATAGGAGAGACCTTTACCTACGATAAAGACCATTTCAAACTGATCCCACTTATTCATGACATATCTTCCAAAGTTTCTTATTGCAAGACTATGGTTTTGGATACCATAAGAAAAATGTTCGTAAAGGTCTTCTATATCAAGGACGGCCACATCATAGGAATCTCCTGCGGCACTCCTTCTGAAATTAGCATATTCGTCAATTGGGTTTATACCTGTTTGTGAATCAGGTATGTTTAATAGACGGCTAGTTAAGATTAAGTATTGAGGGTTAATGTTGTCATATTCTTTTACTTGAATGGCCTCTATCGACAATGGTGATTTAATATTTGAGTCAGCAATCAGGAATAGTTCGCTTTCTTCTCCGGATGTAGATGCAGGCAGTAGGAATTTTGCTGTTCCCGCTTCGACAACAGGTGTTATCAAAGAACCAGTTGAAAGATTAAAAAGGTAGTTTTCAGCACCACC